>CAXFJI010000014.1:0-17874 GCA_964003275.1 uncultured Planctomycetaceae bacterium | reverse complement strand
CTCTGTTGGCGCATAAATCTTCGGCCATCACTTGGCCATCGAAAAGCTGCACTTATCCTGGATGCTGACACTTTACTCGTTGAGGCGGCTAACTGCCTCCTCAAGACACTCGAGGAACCTCCAGATGGTTCGATTATTATTCTGGTTGGGACATCACTTGAGCGTCAGTTGCCAACCATTCGCTCTAGATGTCAAATTGTTCGATTCCATCCACTCTCACCAAATATTATTTTTAGTGTATTGGAGCATGAGGCTGCTTTAAGAAATGACTCTTTTGATGCCTCATCGTGTCGTAACATTGCTCACGCGTCCAATGGCAGCCTGACTCGTGCACGGCTACTTCTCGATCCTGATGCGGTTAGCTTTCGAAACACACTTGTAGATCTGTTGGGGCAATCTCCTCTCAATGGAGTAGCGCTATCTAAAGAAACTCTTGCCTTTGTTGAAGCAGCTGGAAAGGATGCTCCGGCAAGACGGGCTCGGCTCAAAATTGTCCTTGAGACGGCACTTGATTTTTTTCAAACCGTGCTTCGACTGTCAGTAGCCCATGCGTCTGGACAAGATGGGGCATTCGCGAAAGCAGCTGCAGGATGGGCAAGCAGGATAAGCAATCCAACTGAAAAAGCATCGTTTCTGATTGAGAAGTCACTAGACGCCCTTGATTCAGTTGATCGAAATGCAAATCTCTCCGTACTCATTGACGCCTGGTCTGCTGTGATTGAAGCCCCTCAACTTGCCAAACCTGTTAATCCATAGCGGTTATTGTGTGCCAGTTCGATTTTCCCGGTCGTTCGTGTCGATCTTTTTTTGACGGGCGTTGAACAAACCGACGCTTGCTTAATCAATAGACTCAACGGCTGGGATTGGCATGGCTGACAGACAGGCGAAGGGAATCGTCACTGTTTCATTTCTAGCGGGTATTGCACTCGCAGTATGCTATGTGCTCCAGGGAGCGTGGGAGCCTGTCCCTCAACCATTTTTCGGACTTGAGGAACCCATTTCTGTTGCTGCACCGTTACCTCAACAGCCACGTGTTTCTAAACCGACAGTCGTTCATTTATCACCCCCTGTGGGTAACCTCTCCTCCATGGCCGCTGCCATGCCAGCCGTTGTAAAACCTGGACCAAAGCCGGAACGACTCGCCTCGGCCACGCCACACCTCTCATCGCATTCTGGCGTGATCGATCAAAATCAACAGGACAACACACTGCACACTGATTCTCAGGAAAAGCCGAGACTGGATAATGTCCCAAAAAGAATTATTAATAAAATAGGTACACCTGACGCAACGCCCCTCTTTGTCGAACCTGCAGCGCCCGAATCACTGAAGTCACTCGTTACACGTGTACACATTCATCGTCTCACTGCTGAGGAACCAGCACGTCCTGATTCCGAAAATAAATCTCCATCGCAACCAGCTCGCATGAAATCTCCTGCAACTGGAGAATCTTTGGGAGCCGCCCCACTTCCTGGATCCACATGGACAGACCCTGACAGTGTGAACTGGACGAAACCAGCGAATGCCGCCTCACGACCAACGTCGGATAACGAGACTGCAAAAGTCTCATCACCAGGACCTGTTCGGCTTTTGGATCGCTTACTGAGTGGAGAGCGAATCTTTAACCGTAATCGCAGAGAATCCCAGGAGACTGGTTCTCACAGTATTGTTCTTCATGGAATCCCAGATGTCCGAAAGCCAGGAAGTATCTGGCCTCATCCTGCCACACTGATCTCAGAACTCAACGAACTACAAAAATATTTTTCGTAGAACCACGGTGATCGTACGCAGAAAGATATCTCTCCCTGGGCTCAAGATACTCTTATTGTCCTTGGAAACGTCCTGACAACTTCAGGCCCGCGAGATCCGATCGCAGCACCGTTACTCATCAACCTCGGAGAAGCGGTACATGTCGGCATGGAACTGGCCGATCGCTCGAGTGAAGGAAAACTTGCCTCTTCCACTCGTCGAGCAGCTCTAGCAGTCTCGCGTAGGGTTGCTGTATGGCGAGCGATTGCCGGCATGTTGGCTGATGTACCTCCAGATGAACAGGCCGACCAAGTTCAACTAGCCACACCCGATCCACTTCTCATTGCTCGTTCTGAGTCTGATGCAGGCCGATTAATGGAATCTCTCGAACGCTACGAAATATCACGAAATACAACCGATGCTTCGTTTGTTAAAGAAGCCCTTCGATCTGTTGAGTCTTCACCGCTCGTTGGTGCAAAAATGGTTGTTCGTTCGGTCACTGACCACTACCTCTCACCCAATATGAGGATCGCTATTCACCGCGACTTTGCAGAGAAGCTTCTTCCTGATACCGACGAAAAAGATGGTCCCTTTGCTGAGGTCATCAACGGCAGAGTGGTTCGAGGAAACAGAAAAGTTGTCCGCACAACAACAGTTCAATTTGCACCAAACCACGATGAGGTAGCGATGGTTCTTGAGGTGCATGGGGACATTGCTTCACGAAGTACTACAAATGCTGGACCAGCTAAGTTTTCATCTCAAACAGCATCAAAATTCGTTGTCCGAAAGCCAATCAGTATTTCATCACAAGGGCTTCTTCTCGGTCCTGCGACCGGGGCCGCATCAAATAACTCACGGTTAGCTGGCATCCAAACGAGCTTTGATTCCGTTCCTGTGATGAGATCACTCGCTCGCTCACTTGCCAAAAGCCAGCACGACAACCAACTCCCTGAAGTCAATCGTGAAATAATCAATAAGATCATTGCTCGTGCATGTCGAGAAACTGACGAAAGGGCAGAACCAGAATTCACAGCGGCCGCTGAGCGAATTCGAGAACGACTCTGGATGCCACTTGTAAAGCTTGGGCTTGATCCGACACCTGTTGTTTTGGAATCCACACCATCAATCGCTACGATTCGATTACGCCTTGCAGCTGATAATCAGGTTGCTGCTCATACACCACGACCACGGGCACCAACAGACGCACGTCTCAGTATGCAACTCCATGAATCTGCCTTAAATAATGCCCTTGAAAGACTCACCGTCGCTGGCCAATCATTTTTTCTTGAAGACCTCGTCGTGCATATATGCAACCGCATTGGTATTGAGGCGAGTGTGCCAGAAGATCTTCCAGAGGGTGTCGAAGTGACTTTTGAAGGTTCAGAGCCAGTCCGCATTACGTGCAAAGACGGTCTGGTGCAGGTACGCGTTGCATTAGATGCAATCGAGACAAGTCGCCGAAGTTGGTATGACGTTATTGCGCAAGTTTCATATAGCCCAGTGGTGTCTGGTTCACAGGTGTTCCTTGAACGAGACGGCCCCATTCGGATTGGTGGCCCTGGCCATCAAGGACGGCTTGAATTGGGACTTCGCACTATTTTTGGAAAAATCTTTCCAAAGGAAAAACCCATTCCAATTGTTCCTGACCGAATTGTGACGAATCCCAGACTTGATGGCACCAGAGTGGTGCAGGCCGTGAGTCATGACGGCTGGTTCGCCCTTGCCCTTGCGACACGCGAACCCCCTGCAACAGTGTCCACTCCCCGAGAGAATACGCAAGAAGCCGCCCGCTCCAAACTCTTTCGCTAATCATCGCTACACTGTGCATTGGAGGTAACCAATGTCGCAGCAGCAATATCGTATTGAATCAGACAGCATGGGTGAGGTTCAGGTGCCCTCGAACCGCTACTGGGGTGCTCAGACCGAGCGCTCGAGAGATAATTTCAAGGTTGGCGTTGATCGTTTTCAATGGGGCCGAGCGATCAAAAGAGCACTCGGCATTCTAAAAAAATCGGCCGCTCTTGCGAATGCTGATCTTGGTCAACTCTCACAAGACACAGCATCCTTAATTAGGCAAGCCGCCGACGAAGTGATCCAAGGCAAACTTGATGATCACTTCCCCCTTGTCGTTTTTCAGACGGGAAGTGGTACCCAGTCAAACATGAATGCCAATGAAGTGATTGCTAACCGAGCCATTGAGATCGCAGGTGGCACACTCGGATCAAAATCACCCGTACATCCAAACGATGATGTGAACCGTGGTCAGTCCAGCAATGACACTTTTCCCACAGCCATGCACATCGCCGCTGTCGAAGTTATCACCGATCGTCTTTTACCAGCCGTTGTCGACTTACGTGATGTATTACTTCAACTTGAAAAACAATACGAAGATATTGTGAAAATTGGTCGTACGCATCTTCAAGACGCCACACCAATTACGTTTGGACAGGAAATCTCATCATGGCGTGCCCAAATCGATGATCGAATTGAGAGCATCAAACGATCCCTTCCTGGTCTTTATGAACTTGCGATTGGCGGCACTGCGGTTGGCACAGGACTCAATGCTCATCCTGACTTCGGTACAACTGCTGCAAGCTATATCGCAAAAGAAACAGGACATCCATTTGTATCCGCTACAAACAAGTTTGCGGCACTGTCTGCTCATGATGCACTCGTTGAAATCAGTGCCGCCGAGCGAGGACTGGCAATGGCACTGCTCAAATTTGCAAATGATGTTCGATGGCTTGCCAGTGGACCACGCTGTGGCATTGGTGAAATTACGATTCCAGAGAATGAGCCTGGGAGTTCGATCATGCCTGGTAAAGTCAACCCAACTCAATGTGAGTCAATGACCATGGTCTGCGCTCAGGTTTTTGGAAACGATGCGACTGTGGCTTTTGCTGGCAGCCAGGGCAATTTTCAACTCAATGTGTACAAGCCCGTCATGATCCACAATGTTCTTGAAAGCGCGGATCTTATTGCAGACGCATGTGACTCGATGCGGGTGCATTGCGCAAGCGGTATCAAACCCAACAAGGATCGTATTCAACAGCACTTAGATGAATCCCTGATGCTTGTAACCGCACTCAATAATCACATTGGATATGAGAAGGCGGCTAAAATTGCAAAAAAGGCCCATGCCGATGACACAAGCCTGAAAGAAGCAGCCATCGCGCTTGGGTATCTCTCTGCAGAGCAATATGACCAATGGGTAGTTCCTGGAAATATGACTCAGCCTCTTGCTAAGGATACGTAACATTTATCTGATTGACCTGCTTGGATTGCCAAGTGGAAGATGACTTCAATTTGGTCACTGTTTCTTTGGATATGGATGTTTCCCTTGCTTAGATGCCTGATAGACCTCCATCGTGTCCATGATGAGGCCAGGGTCATGCTGCGATGCAAGCCAGTCATCAAGCTCGGCACTTAATCTTTTTTTGACATGAGCGAGCTTAGACTCATGAGAAAGGTTGTTCAATTCATATGGATCGGAAGCTGTATGGTAGAGTTCTTCCTCGGGCCTACGCATGTACCGCGTCACCATACGGAGAGCATGTGGGGTATTCCAGGAAACTGTTAGCCATGTCATCCATGATGACATCGGACCTCGCCCGTCCTTACGAGGTCCCATCACATGCTTTTCTGTATAGATGGATTCAGAGTAAAGATTTCGTATATATCGATACTCTCCATCGGTCACCGTGCGAATAGGGTATGGAGATCCCTCTGGAAGATTATTATGCATGCCGTAGGCACAAGAACGATGCTGTTGTGATTCACCAGAGAGAACACCCAGAAAACTTTGCCCATCCAGCTTGCTTGAGGATCCTCCAGCAAGATCGATTAAGGTTGGAACCATGTCAACATATTGAACAATTGCATTTGTTCGTGTTCCTGCCTGTATTGAGTTTGGCCAGCGAGCAATCAGTGCCGTATGCAATCCTGTATCCCAATTTGTCCATTTGTTACCAGGAAACTGAGAACCCTGCTCCGACGTAAAAAGCACCAATGTATCCTGCTCATGCCCAGATAACCTGAGGGTTTCAAGTAAATCTCCTACCTGTTCATCCATGTAGGTTATTTCAGCGAGGTAGGCACTAAAGTCCTGTCGGGTCTGTGGTGTATCAACCAAGTTGCTGGGAAGTTCTATTTTCTTTGGAGGATAGACTGACGGGTCCCCCATCACCCAGGGTCTATGTGGTTCAACAAGTGCGACGACCAAGCAAAATGGTTCTTCAGAATCACGAGACATAAATTCATGAACAGCACCCAGGTCATGTTGTTGAGTGGGATTACGGACACAATTCGAATCAAACCCAGCAACGGCTTCAAAGGAAAAAACCTGTTTGGGTTTCACATGTACTTTTCCGGCCAAACCAACTCGATACCCTAACTGCGTGAGATAGTTCGGCAGACTACGGATGGCAGGACGGCTCGAAGAGTGATTCCATGCACAGCCATTCCGCATTGGATACAAACCCGTGTAGAGTGCTGCACGACATGGCTGACACATTGCTTCACAAAGATATGCACGATTAAAGACAACACCTTCTTTTCCAAGACGATCAATATTTGGTGTCTTAGCATTTTTTCCTCCATACAATGGCAGGTCGTTATATGTGCAGTCATCAGCAATGACCAATAATATATTTGGACGATCGTCAGCAATACTCGATGCCATGCTCAGAAGCAGAACGCAAAGAATTTGAAAGAGGAAATACATGGTATTTGTCTTATCTCCCGGGGTTTCAATCAAACACATAGCCTGTGTTATACGATGACGATGAGAATTGGTGGAAAAGCATTTGATAATCATAGTACTCTTAGGCTCCGACGGGCTGATTCCTGAGTCTGGGAAGACGAATGATGTATCAACGCAAGTGTGACGTTTTGACGCTGTATGTTGTCATGGTTTTTTGCCTGTGCAGCAGTACATGCACAATGATCCTCGCAAAAGATTCCTTTCCTGCTCCATATAACAGTGAACCAACCGATCGTGGCAAACCGTTATCTGCGGATGCTTCTGCTGCCGAAATCAGGTTGCCGGCAGGATTTCAAGCACGTGTCGTAGCTTCAGAGCCCATCATCCAAAATCCCATTGCCATGACATGGGATACCCGCGGCAGACTGTGGGTAGCTGAAAACTTTACGTATGCAGAAGGAAGCATGCGGTTTGATTACGATCTTCGTGATCGCATCACTCTTTTGGAAGACACAAACGGAGACGGGCGTTTCGATCATCACCGTATTTTCATTGATTCTCTGCAGATTCTGACAGGGCTCGAAGTTGGTCATGGTGGGGTTTGGGCTATGTGCCCACCTCGGTTGCTCTTCATCCCAGATCGCAACCATGACGATATTCCCGACGGACCTATCGAGACGGTACTCGATGGTTTTGACATTGCTGGTCCAAGCTATCACAACTTTGCAAATGGACTGAAGTTTGGTCCCGATGGCTGGCTCTACGGAAGATGTGGGCACTCATGCCCAGCTCTGATTGGCTCACCAGGCTGTAACGATGAGCAGCGGATGCCGATGGAGGGTGGACTTTGGAGATACTCACCATATACAGGACAGGTTGAAGTACTCACAACCGGCACAACGAATCCATGGGGACATGATTGGAATGCCGAATGTGAATGCTTTTTTGTGAACACAGTCAATGGCCATCTGTGGCATCTCATTCCAGGTGCACACTTTGATCAAACCAATGGCATTGATCCGAATCCGTACACATATGAACTGATCGATCAACATGCTGATCACTATCATTTTGATGTGGGGAAGGGGTGGCAAAATTCTCGTGACGGGAAGGCCAATGACCTTGGTGGTGGCCACGCACACAGTGGGTGCATGATTTATTCCGGAACTAATTGGCCTACAGAATATCGTGATCAACTATTTACACTCAATTTCCACGGTCGTCGATTAAACCAGGAACGTCTTAGTCGCTCGGAAAGCGGTTACATCGCGACACATTCACCTGATTTTTTTCACACTGGCGACACATGGTTTCGTGGGATTGATGTAGGAAATGGTCCTGATGGAAGTGTTGTCGTTCTTGACTGGAGTGACACCGGTGAATGTCATGAACGAGATGGCGTACACAGAACAAGTGGCCGAGTGTTTCAGATCGTTGCTGGTGAACCGCACCTTCCGGATGGAATATCGGCTGGATTTGATCTGAGACAGTTTAGTGACGATGAACTTGCTCAATGCCAACGTCGTGCTGAAGGCTGGTGGGTCAATCAGTCGCGTCGCGTACTTGCAGAGAGAGCCAGTCGTAAGAACATGCCAACTTCAACTGAGTATCTTTTGCAAAAACAGTTCGAAAATGCGCAGCAGCTTTCAAATGATGATCCTCAAGTTTCTGCATCAGCTCATCGTGTTCGCGCGATGTTGACCCTTTACCTCATCGGAAAATTACAGTCTGAAGAATTGATTGCTCGGTTGCATCACCCTGACGAACACGTACGCGCTTGGGCCGTGCGACTGCTAACGGAGGCCCTTCCACTCGATGCCGCCCTCGGGCCAGTAAACATGGATGCGAGACGTGCCAAACAGATTTATGTTGCATCCAGTGCACTTCTTGATCACCTCACCGAGATTGCGCGCGATGACCGCTCCGCTTTCGTTCGACTCGTACTTGCTTCAACGCTACAGCGATTGCCTGTCGAAATGCGACCGCAATTGGCAGAAGCACTTTTCGTACATGCTGAAGATGCATCTGACCAGAATCTGCCACTTCTTGTCTGGTATGGTCTTATTCCACTTGGAAAAGATAACCCTGATGCTCTGGCTGACCTTGGGGCAAAGTGTCAATGGCCACGAACGCTCAAACTCATTTCACGTCGAGTGGCCGGAGGTATTGAAAGCCATCCGTCGGCAGTAAATCGTTTACTCATTTCCGGACAGGCAAGCCTTCAGAATGACATGGGCGTTGCGTTAGAGGCTACGCTTACCGGTCTTCGTGAAGGACTTGCTGGTTGGAAAAATGCTCCAGAACCAACTGCATGGAAAACAATACATCATGCAATCCGAGAGGTGTCCAACGACAAACGTCAAGCAGTACTCCAAAGCCTTGTGGAGGAACTCTCGGTTGTCTTTGGAGATGGCAGGGCATTGAGTGTCGTTCGTGAGACTGCGCTCAATTCGAAACTGTCCATGGAGACACGCCGCGCTGCAATTGGAACACTGATCGAAGCTGAACCGCCAGATCTGAGGAGTATCTGTGAAAAAGTGATCAAAAATCGGCATCTCCAAGCTACTGCGGCAGAGGGCCTGACGCTCTTTGATGACCCATCTGTCGGTGAACTGCTTGTGAATACACTCCGTCGTGCTCGCGGAGCCGGAAAGGAGGCAATTCTGAACGCACTCGTATCAAGAGTGACTTTTGCAGACAAGCTCGTAAGCGCCCTTGAGAATGGTGAAATCAAGGCCGAGGATTTATCTGCGAGACTCGTTCGCAATATTCATTCACTCGAAGATCCATCAGTTTCACAACGGCTTACAAGCGCATGGGGTCATGTGCAAGAAAGTTCATCTGAAAAAAGGAAACGAATGCAACTCCTCACAAGGATGCTTTCCCGACCGTCTACTGAACCCTCAGACCTTGCCATGGGGCGTATCGTGTTTGAAAAAAACTGTGGAACATGCCACAAGTTATATGGTGAGGGCGGTACGCTGGGCCCCGATCTGACAGGGTCAGGACGCCATGATCTGAACTATCTTGTAGAAAACATTATTGATCCAAGTGCTGTCGTGAACCGCGATTGGAGACTTACCATCCTGCGGCTTCTTGATGGACGCGTGCTCAGTGGTGTTGTGATTGATGAAAATGAAAAAACACTGTCAGTGCTCACTCAACAGGAGCGCACTGTCATTTTACTCAAGGATATTGAGGAGCGCACACTCACAAATCAGTCACCTATGCCTGATGGCCTCCTGGATAAACTCTCTGAAAAACAGACCAGAAATCTAATTGCATATCTGAGACATCCAACACAAGTGGCGATGCCATGAATCGATTGCCAAGCAATGGGCTTAGAGATCAATGCTTTCGGCAGCCGGCCTTAATCATATGCTTGAATCTACCTCTTTACCTGAGGTTTGTTATCCAACATCATGACATTGGATCCATGCAATAATCGCCACTATTTGTTAGCTACATATACGAAATAATGACTGACTAGAGACCAAGTATTTCTTGTAACGTACCAACACCTTTCTCCACACAGTCAAGAGCATCAAAAACAACCTGACATGACTTGGAGCACGTTCGCGATGATCAAACAAAAGCATTACCAGTTCATAGCAGCATCTCTTTTTACTGTGGTGCTCTTTGGCTTGGGAAATCTCTGTGCTGCTACACCGGCACAAACTCAAAACACGCATGCTGATCACCAACTAGCATCATTCTTTGAGCACGAAACAATGCTACTGCAACAACAATCTCTCGCGGCGATTGGCACCGCAGAAGAATGGGAGAGTAAACAGGCTGTCAAACGACAACTTCTTTTCACAATGTTTGGACTCGATGGGAGGCTTGATCAGGATGGCCGTATTCGTCCTGCACACACTCACGAACTAAAGCCCCAAGTAACAGGAAGGCTAGAATTCAGTGGTTCAAATTCTTCCGGCTGTATTGTCGAAAAACTGCATTTTCAATCTGAACAGGGACTCTACGTCACAGCAAACCTCTACATTCCAAAAGATGCTTCTCCTGAGCAACCATCACCTGCTGTGCTCTATCTCTGTGGTCATGGTCGAGTCATGGAAGACGGAATTAGCCTTGGAAACAAAGTCCATTATCAACATCATGGTGCTTGGCTAGCCGAACATGGGTATATCGTACTTGTACTAGACACGCTTCAACTTGGTGAGATTCAAGGCGTTCATCATGGAACGTACCGCAAAGATCGATGGTGGTGGCCATCACGTGGCTATACACCTGCAGGAGTCGAGGCACTCAATGCTATTCGAGGTATTGATTACCTCGTCACTCGTCCAGAAGTTGATCCGCAACGGATTGGTGTGACTGGTCGTAGTGGTGGTGGTGCTGGGAGTTGGTGGGTGGCAGCTCTTGACGATCGTATTAAAACAGCTGTCCCAGTGGCTGGGATAACCGATCTCTATGACCATGTTGTAGGAGGGTGTGTGAGTGGCCACTGCGACTGCATGTTTATTGTCAATACATTCCGATGGGATTACCCGTTAGTAGCAGCACTCATCTACCCGCGACCATTACTGCTTGCCAATACTGACGCCGATCGCATCTTTCCACTGGGAGGAGTCATGCGGACACAAGCTCATCTCAGGAAGCTTTATACACGTGGCAAACACGCAGATCTGTTTGGCATAACCATCACATCTGGTGGACATGCAGATACACAGGATCTTCAGGTGCCCACAATCCGTTGGCTTGACACTCATCTTGGCATGGGTGAACGTCTGATTGATACAGCAGCAAGGAAACGTTTTGCGCCAAGGCAACTCAAGGTTTTGGGTGACGTACCTGTTGACGAGCGGAATACTCGGATTGATCGGGAGTTTGTACCGGTGGCTGGTCCTTTCAAGCCACCCAAAAACACCCAACAGTGGCAGGCCCAATGTCAATCCTGGCTTCAGCGTCTTAAGAGCCATACGTTCGGTGGCTGGCCCGACAACAATACGCAACTTGATATACATGCTCTTCAGAGGGAGCAACGCAATGGGATTGAACAAACTACATATCAATTTCAAAGCCAACAACATGTTGAACTTGAGCTTATAGTCCTGCGTCAAAAGGAGAGCACGCGCCTGAGTTCCCTACTCCTTTTCATTGCCGATCAAAGTGACTTCGAGAACCTACAAAACGCACGGCTGACTCTTTTGGACAAAGACAATCAAGTTGTGACAAAAAATGCTGACGTTCTTGCCTTGAAGGAGGCACTCACAAAACCAAACCATGCTGTTGCCATTCTTGCACCACGCGGCGTTGGTTCTTCTCGATGGAATCAAGATCGCTCAACGCTCACGCATAACCGGCGTCGCTTTCTTTTATTAGGCCAAACATGGGAAGGAATGCAGGCCTTTGATATCCGGCGTGGCATTCAGGCCATACGGGCCATTTGTGATCACGACACTGGCCCCGAAACACACATCGAACTTCGAGCAAATGGTTCCATGGCAGCACTCACGCTATATGCATCACTTTTTGAGCCACCAGTATCACAGATCACTGTGCAGTCGCTTCCTGTCACACATGATGCTCCTTCTGATGATACGGGTGACATCATGGGACCATCACTCCTTAATGTTCTTCGCATTCTTGATATACCTCAGGTGGTCGCAATGGCTGCAGAAAGAAGCCATATTCGAATTCTGGGGAGTGATCAACGGGCTCTTGATTATGTCATACAAACTGCGGCCAATCTTAATTGGCCGGAACAGCATATCCGCATCGAAAAGACAGCTTCTGATTTACCCGAGCCTTCCTGCGACTTCACATTTGAACCACATGTCATTGACCCTGAGGCTGGCAAAATCTGCTATGCAGTCGTTCTTGCGGATGTTGATACAGATGGCCATGACGATATCGTTGTCGTGACTGAAGAAGCAGTACTCTGGTACAAGAATCCCAACACGCATGAACGTTGGGTGAAGCAGGATATCATTCGCCGAAAGACTCCCCGTGATAATGTGTGCATTGCCCCTCAAGACATTGACGGTGATGGACTTATTGATTTTGCACTCGGAGCAGGTTGGCCAAAACAAGGCTCACTTCACTGGCTGACACGTGACGGAAATTTACGTCGACCATGGACCGTTCATGATATTGGCCCAATGCCGTCAACACATCGCATGTATTGGGGAGATGTTCTCGGCCAAGGACGACCACAACTTGTGGTATCACCGCTTACTGCCCAGAAAGGAATGCCCGGTGTAAACCTAACTGCTTTCTCCATACCTGATAAACCGTCAACTGATCGTTGGATACCCACAATCCTTGATCAACAACTCAATCGACTTCATGGTCACATGCATATTGATCTTGATCGCAATGGTACCGTCGACACCATCACAGCCAGCCAGGAAGGCATTTATTGCATCTCAAAAACACATCCTGGATTTTCTCAGACTCACCTGAGTCCTGGGGTACAGGATGATGATGCGAATGCTCACGGGGCAGGTGAAATATGCATTGGCCGCTCTAGTAGTGGCAAACAGTTCCTTGTAGCGGTTGAACCAATGCATGGTTCAGCAATTTCAGTTTTGACTCCAAGCCATTCAACGAATTCCTCTACATGGGACCGCCGCATTATCGATGATGGATATAGCCGTGGACACGCCATTGCCACCGCTGACATTAATGGTGATGGAAATGACGAGATTATTTTTGGCTCGAGCGACGTGTCTGATCAACCTGGCTATGGCCCCACACTTGCTGTTTATTCTAAATTAGAAACTCCCTCTCCACATGATTCACCAGCGTGGCACAGGACAATACTCGATAAGGGTGGCATAGCAGTAGAAGCCATTGCTGTGGGGGATCTTTCTGGTGATGGAGTGCCCGACATAGTGGCAGTCGGAAGATCCACCCACAATGTAAAGCTTTTCATTGCCAACAAAAAATAGTGCAGATAGTCAACGATGTTGCATGCTGAGACATTCATCGTGAACGAACAATAGGACTATCGAGGACTTCCAAAACAAGTGACCGGAGCCCATTATCGTCATTCTTCACATTCTCGAGAATCTCATTGATGTCTGCCCAATCAAAGGCTGTCATGTGACGACCTGAAGCGTAAGACAAGAGTTTTTCAGTAAGACACCGAAGAAATACCTCTTTTCGTGTCGTCACTAAAACATGTTTGAACTCATCAAAATCCTTGAATACCTCACCAGACAGCAATTCTCCTGATGGATCAATTGTGAGATCTTTCCCTTTTTTCTTGGCTTTCGGATACTTCTCACGCCAACGACCAACAGGATCAAATGACTCCAAAGGGAAGCCCAATGGATCTATTTTCTTATGGCAGACAAAGCATGCTTGATCCTTACTATGCAAGAAAAGCTTTTCGCGTATCGTCGTTGCATCACTCACATTTGCTTCAAGCGCTGGAATCTCAGGCGGCGGAGGAGGAGGGGGCGTTCCTAAAATGTTTTCCATAACCCACACACCCCGCGTAATGGGAGATGTCTCCACCCCATTTGCTGAGACCGTCAACACTCCTGCCATACCAAGAATCCCTCCACGTTTATGTGAACGAACACTCACTTTTCGGAATCCATCAGCTAATCGCATTGTTTCCGCTTCTGGGAATCCATAGAGGGAAGCAAGTCTCTTATCGATAAATGTAAAGTCTGCACTGAGCAGCGTGACAGCTGAAGCATTCGTGTGAAGCAGATAGTTAAAAAAATGCCTCGCCTCTTCCTTCATTGAAAATGGCAGGTTTTCCGCGTAATACTCAGGTGCCGACTTGCGCGGGGGAGGCTGGTCTCCCAAGTCCCTGAGGCACAACCAACTTTCTAAAAAACCTTTTGTAAATTCATTTGAACGTTCATCATCAATGAGTCGGTCCACCTGACTCCGCAGAACACGTGACTCCGTCAACATGCCACTACGTGCGAGTTGCATCAACTCCTCATCTGGAGGTGATGCCCAAAGAGCAAATGACAACCGTGATGCGAGATCGTATGCATCTAAAACCGGTGCCTGCGTTGGTGTGACTTCTGCCAGATATAAAAACGAAGGAGAACAGATAATCATTTTTATGACACTTAAAGCAGCCTGCCTTGGACTGCCTGTCACTTCGACTTGCCGCTCATAAAAACGCTTAATCTGGCTTTTATCAGCGACGCTGAGAGGCCGTCGATATGCTTTACGAGCAAAGACAAGTAGCTGTTCAACAGCGCGCTGAGCCTGAAATCCCTCTGAGCCAAACACTGCTTGCTCTTCATGGCTACCACCATCTTCATGAAGTGGACCATGGATCTTTATTTCATCGATTCGAATATGAGGAAGAGCGCCCTCTTGAAGAATATGTGCTCGACTTACTCCCGACCTGTATGTTTTAGGATCAAACTCATCTTTGTACTGATTGTTGATTCTTAAGACAGAAGCTCTTGATTCATATGGACCATTTGGAAAGATAAAACGAGGAGTCTGACCAGCCTCAAGCCAGACCTGAAACTTTAACCATGTTGGTTCATTATCCGAAACAACTGCAATGCCAAGTATTGGCTCGATTGCCTGAGGGTAGTGAATATGTCCCACACGAACGTCCCCCGGCACGATGGCCAGCTGGAATGGTTCAGAGAGATCAATGCGAAAAATCTTTGGATCATAATGCGTATCCCGATGGAAAGACTGCGCAAGCACTTCAATGTCATACAAACCTGAAACTGGCACACCACTCAGGAATTCTTCGATATGTCCATAGCCACCCTGGCGCGTGTCCGTATTCGGCTGTTCATAGAGACAGAGGTAGTCGAAATCGAAAACTTTTTGATGTGAACCTGTGAGTTCTTCATACTGTTTGAAATTATCTTTGAAGTGCCATGTCTTGGGGTTTATTAGTGGCTTTCCCAGACGCATGTCCACAAGCCGAGAAGCAGACTGAAAGTATTGATCCAGAAGAAATCCCGATGTGACAAGCGATTCTCCAATCGTATCAACATGATGACTCAGATTCTCAGTCGGAAATTTAGCCGTCAGCCCAAGAGTATCGACCCGACGGTTGAAGAGTACTGCGAGAGTATTTTCATATTCACGATGGGATAACCGCCTCATGACTGTCTGCCCTCGATCACCTTGCACCTGCGCACAAGCAACTTCAAGGGTAGAACCAAAGACCTCCAGAAAAGCTGCCCGATCTTTTGTATTGGGTTGTTCCGCATCCTTGGGCGGCATCTGACCAAGACGAAGCTGATCGATAATCTCAATCCCAAGTTCTAGATGTTCTTCAGAGCGAATCGGAAAAGTCAGAAACTCGAAGTTTCGCTTTCCCTCAGCCGTATCACCCTGATGACAGTCGAGGCAGTAGGCACGCAGAAAAGCACGCATGCTCGTGTTTTCTTCTTGCTGCGACGAACGAACACCACCATCAGCCAACGTGGAACCGTTGATGCCAACGGCAAGAATCAAAACAATGACACAACTCAGACAATTGAACATGTGTAAATCAACCAGAAAGGCACATGCCATGCTCAAGACATACCATGCTTATGAATAGACGCCTGTACTGTTTCCAAATACATCTTTCCGCACGCCCATCCACTGAGCAATATCCAAGAACATGTTACAAAGAGGGACCTTGCTTCCTCCCTCTTGCTTAACATGCCGAAACTCTCCACGACCATACCCTCCTCCGGCAAGAACGATGGGTAAATCTGTGTTGATATGCGAATTTGCATCTCCCATTCCACTGCCAAAAAGGACTGTCGTGGAATCAAGAAGTGACTGTTCACCATCCTGAATCTGACTTAATCGAGACAGGAACCTACTAAATTGCTCGATCTGGTATTGTTCAAGGGTAACAAGATTCGCAATCGACTCTTCGTCATTGCCGTGGTGAGAAAGTCCGTGGTACGAATGATCGATTCCTAGGTGCTGGGGTAAAAAACTACCTCCAATTTCAAGCGTGGATACTCGCGTCAGATCTGTCTGCAATGCCAAGGCCATCATTTCATAAAGCAGTGGAAGATCTTCAACCATGTTCCGATCAGTTGGACGCTCCATTTGCGGTGTGGGCTTGGACTGACTCACCCAACGATCACGAGCAACCAAGCGTTTTTCAACATCTCGTATAGAATCAAAGTATTCTTCGAGTTTCCTTTGATCCTCTCGATCAACACGCTTTTCCAAGACACTCACTTCTTCTTGCACCGCATCAAGAATTGAAGCATGCAAAGCATTCTGACGCCTTTGCAACGTTACCTGTTCTGGCGAGTCTGACACGAATAGCTTTTCAAATAATTCACTTGGACCAGTGATCGGAGGCACCCTCACCCCAGATCGTGTCCATGACAATTGACACCCACCGTGAATCCCACCCTCGGATCCTATGGTTAAAGAAGGAAAGCGAGTTTGTCTTCCAATCTCATCAGCAATAAATTGATCAAGAGTAACGTTTCCATCACTTCGACTCTGCGACTCATGATGAAGCACACCTGATAAAAATGTATGAACAGCGAAATGACCACCACGCAGGCCATGATCAAGACCACGGTAGAGCGTTATCCGCTTTCGATTGGACCATAGCGGATCAAGCAACGGTGTTTTCTCGAATTCCTTTCCCTCTGCCTGCGGGAAAAACTTCTCTCGCTGGAACCCAAGAAGGTTACCAATGGCCACAAAACGTCTCGCACCAACACCTGCGCCGGTTGTCATCTGAAGCGGAGTTGTACTTCCAATGTTCTCTGCCTTAAGCGATGAGAGACTTGGCAAGGCCAGTGACCCTGCAAGGGACTGAATGATGAAGCGACGTCGAGCACACTTGAGATTCATTAGTTGCACTTCATTCGAGGAACGTTGGGGGACATCCAAACCTTTGTTTGACCGAAGGACTCAAGCGACTGTTTGTGTGGCGAAACAACGCTTTCGAGTGAATGGAGAACGTCTAAATATACTACATTATATCTCTCGCGTTTCTGCAACAATCATTTTTTCAAAAAGATACCTTTTATCATTCGAAAGCATCCATTTGAGTGCTCAAAAGTACGTACGTGGCAAAACGAACTTTTTCAGTAGCTTTCTTGATCTATTGAAGGCTTTACCAACGCTCCAGCATGCAGCACAATAAATGAGGGGTCACTCAGCCTCTTGATCTCTTCTCAATTACTACTCATCAGATGGTGCCATGAAAAAAATATTGCTCCTACACAGATGTCTTGTTGCATTGCTTCTTGTTCAACCAGTACTCGCTGTTGCCCAATCACCACAACAAAAGAGTCCAGCAGCAACTGTTACTCCGGTTCCACGAGATGGAAAGTGGATGCAGCGTCACGAAACCATCAATGATCGTGCTCTTGCAGGAGACGTGAATGTTATTTTCTTAGGCGACTCAATCACTCAAGGCTGGGAACGTTCAGGAAAAGACGTATGGGCGAAATACTTTGCTCCATTGAAAGCCATGAATGCCGGA
>CAXFJI010000013.1:0-17984 GCA_964003275.1 uncultured Planctomycetaceae bacterium | reverse complement strand
GCATTCATACGAGGGCTGCAATGGGACGGCAGTGAGGGGCATACTCGATCTGACCCAGCGTATGGAGGAGCTGGGTACGGTCGAAAAAACCGTCCTGATCTCTCCAATACCTCATTCCTCATAGAGGCTCTTCGAGCTTCCGGAAATGGTGAAGATGATCCAGCTATTCAAAGGGCGTTAATTTTTGTGTCTCGTACCCAAAATCTTGAAGGACCAAACAACACCCTTCCATTCGCATCAAAAAATCCAGATGGTGGTTTTTACTATACGCCAGCTGCAGGGGGTGAAAGTAAGGCAGGGGTGACAGCATCCGGTGGACTTCGTAGCTATGGTTCAATGACCTATGCCGGATTAAAGAGTATGATTTTTGCCGGACTGTCAAAGGAAGATTCGCGGGTAAAAGCTGCGACAACGTGGCTTCGTCAAAACTATACCTTTGAGGAAAATCCGGGGCTTGGCACCGCGGGTCTTTATTACTTCTTCCATACTGCGGCAAAAGCACTTGATGCACTTGGAAATGACACTTTTATTGATGACAAGGGAATCCCCCATGTATGGAAGCGTGAATTAGCGGATGCGATCATAGCACGACAACTGAAGGATGGATCCTGGATCAATGACAACCCACGCTGGATGGAAGGTGATCCGAATCTTGTCACAGCGTATGCATTACTTGCATTATCCTACTGCAAGGAAAATCAAGCACACCAAGCATCAGGCAATTAGTCCTTGAGGTCAAAAAGCCTCTTAAGTGCCTCAATGAGTCCATGCGGAGGACCAGAATGGCTTTCTTTTCTCAGTGAAGCAAGTGGAAGGTGTAGCATTTTTGCAGCGTATCGTTGAAAGGCTTTTCGAATTTCAGCACGATCTGACACATCAAGATCTGGCAAACGACGAAAAAGTCGCTCCAGTTCTACATCTCCGCTTTCATTCCAACCCGCCTGCAATCTCGCAATGACTGGTCCATTATTGCGATGGTGCAACTCTCCCATAAAACGACGACATTCCTCTTCAATAATCGCTGATGCCGTTGGTATTTCTCTTTCACGACTTTTTCGATTCGCTTCACACGTTCGTCCGAGATCATCGATTGAGTAAAGCCAGACATCAGGACTCTTGCCTATATCTGGATCAATATCACGTGGAATCGCCAGATCAAGAATGACCAGCGGCCGACCATGACGGGATTTTTCAACACTGTGGTAATAATCATTCGTTATGATTGGCTCAGTAGCACTTGTGGTGCTCACGATAAGATCTGCCACTACCAACTCCTCGCCAAGTCGATCAAACGTACTTGGTCGTGCCTGCAACTCCGAAGCCAGAGTACTTGCTCTTTCAGATGTTCTGTTAATGATGGTGACATCCTTCGCTCCAGCATCTCGAAGATAGCGAAGTGTCTCCCTTGCCATTTTTCCTGCTCCTAAAAGCAGTACCTTTTTATCGTCCAACCGCTCAAAAACACCTGCAACAAAATCCGAAACGGCAATGCTTGGAATTGACAACCGTTCACGTCCAATCGCTGTTTCTGTGGCAACACGTTTCGCAGTTCTCAAAGCTGCCTGAAACATTTCTCCTGTCAGTGGCCCAGTGGTTTGACTGTCTTGTGCGATTGCTAAGGCCTGCTTCACCTGTGACATAATTTGTGGTTCACCAAGAACCATGCTGTCCAGCCCAGAGGCCACACTAAAAAGATGTCGTACGACAGCTTCATCTGTCTCGCCGAATAAAACTGGTGAGAGAACTTCTGCATCAATACCACGAGATTCTGCAAGAAAACCAACAAGTTGTTCACGGGGCAGGGGTAACACATCACTCTCTCCCGCCGTGTAGAGTTCTACCCGATTGCATGTTGAGAGGAGTACACCTTCCCTCCCTGGAAAGCGATCACGAAAACAACAGAGTGCCTCTGCTGCCTGATCTGTTGAAAAAGCCAGCCGCTCCCGAAGCGGAAGCGGTACAGTGCGATGGGTTCCACCGACAAACGCCAAGGTCATAGTGCAACCTCATTCTGACTATGTGAAGAGGAGGGTTGCACTCCATGACGGGTTTCACCAAATACTCCCCAGAGTATTGAACCAGTCAAGATGGCAAAACTCACAAGTGAAAACCAAACCACTAACCTGACTCCGCCAGGTCGTCTTTTGATGATCCTTGCTGTCATTGCAGCAATGGTGAGCCAACAAACCAACATGGACATTCGTAAGACAACAGGATCGTTCCAAGGTACTGTTTCGGAAAGATCTTGTTGTTTATTCAGAACGTTAAGAACAATGCCTGAAACAAAACCTGCTAAAGCTGTCCAGGCCGCAAACTCCATGGCATACAGAGACATATGAGAGAGACGCTCCAGACTCGGCATTCGAAACCCACGCATTGGCACTTGTTTACGAGCAAGGCGACCTGCCTGGAAGAGCCACATAACTGATGTTATGGCCCCAACAACCACAGCCAGACTCGCTGCCAAAATAAAACTTCCATGAATCACACCCCAAATCTGTGTTGCAAGACTCTGAGGAAATGCCTCACGGCTTGAGAGCGCAGCTATCCCGATCATTGACAACACAAATGGCATGATAAAGAGACCGATTGGTAATCGGGGCTTGGTCACGGTAAGTGCGAGTGAACTTGCAGCTAAGAGCCATGCTCCAATTAAGTACCAGTCAAAAGGACTTGAAAGTGGTACTGTCGATTCGGATGTTGCTCTCCACGCCAGAAATGCAGTGTGTGCAATCAAGCCTGCTATGGTAAATCCAACCATAACAGCCCCCCGTATCCCTGACCGGAAAAGGAGCCGTGAGACTTCACATGCGAAGGCAACAGCATAACTCGCCGCAAAACAAACAATTGAAATGCGTGAAATGAAATCAAGCATAAGTCTTATTCCACCGACATAATGCAAACCCTTATTCTAACCGCATTTCTCTCTCACAAACGAGGGTATACTTGAGGAATGCCAACGCAACCAAATTCTACCTCTGAACTGAATAATGAGAAATTCCAGCAATCGCTTATGATGCGAGCCTGCAAAATGGAGCCCGTCGAACGGACACCCGTTTGGCTTATGCGTCAGGCAGGCCGCTATCTTCCTGAGTACCGCTCTATTCGAGAAAAGGTAAGTTTTTTGGATCTTTGCAAAAATCCACGCCTGTCCGCAGAGGTCATGCTTGCCACCGTCGACCGGCTTGGCGTTGATGCCGCTATCATCTTTAGTGACTTGTTGCCACTCCTTGAACCAATGGGCATGGATTTAGAGTTCGCCGCTGGTGAAGGCCCAGTCATTCACAATCCGATACGAGAACCCACCGACGTCAATCGATTGAAAGAGTTCCATGATATCGACTCCATGGGTTTTGTAATGGATGTCGTTCAAGCTACTCGCGCTGGACTTTCTGATTCCATCCCAGTCATTGGTTTTGCTGGAGCTCCCTTCACCCTTGCAGGATATTGTATTGAAGGAGGCACAAGTAAAGCATGGTTGCTCACTAAAACATTCATGTACAACTATGAATCAGCATGGCATGATCTAATGGACAGATTGGCCAGAGCAGTGAGTAAGTACCTCATGAGTCAACTGGATGCTGGTGCTCAAATCGTACAGCTCTTTGATAGTTGGGTTGGTTGTTTAGGGCCTGATGACTACCGGCGGTATGTATTACCGCATAGCAGAACGGCTTTGAGCGATGTCATGAAAAAGTCTCCTGTCATTCATTTTGCAACAGGTAACCCCTGCCTTTTGCCACTGATCAAGGAGGCTGGGGGTACGGTTATCGGTCTGGACTGGAGAATCAATTTGGATGATGGCTGGGATCTGATTGGAAATGACAGAGCGGTTCAAGGCAACCTTGAGCCATCTCTTTTACTTTCCGATCGCGATACCATTCGCAAACGTGCCCTTGCCATTCTTGAACAAGCAGCACACCGCCCTGGCCACATATTCAATTTAGGACATGGAGTATTACCACAGACACCTGTCGAAAATGTGCTCGAGCTCATCGAAACTGTTAAAAGTTTCTGATGACGTTGTCCCAGCTACAACATGTCACCTTCGCATTTCTCACCACTTGCGAAAACCCTTCATATCTCAAAGAAATCTCACTTTGAGAAAGTGATTGCGTGTCTTTTACGAGATTGCTGAGCGCCTGTCGATTCAAAGACCTCCGTTGAATACACTATTTCGTTTCGCGCCACATTCATTCTCTTTATTTTTTTATTTTTTGCGCATGACGTCTTTCGAAAAACGACTCGCTGACCATTTTGATCCCGCCGACATTCAAGCAGCCCGTGACCTAACACCAACACGACTGTCCTGCCCACGAGTGGGACAGGTTCGTGCAATTTTCAAGTCAACATCGGGTGACACTCAAGAAGTATTTCTCGAATTGGCTGCTGGGCGACGTGGCGGTATGACCCTTGAAAGTCATTCAACTTCACAAGCGGGTCGGGCAGGACGCCCATGCTCTTTATTAGCTGCCACGCTCATGGAAATTGATAGGAGATCACTTCTATCCACAATTCATGACCATACTCCTGTTATCCTTGACGTAATTCCATCGGATGATTTGGATGAACAGGATGATCCTGTACCGGATTCGCGTGCTTCAAACGATGTGAATAAAAGCGATGCTTCGCAATCGTCAGCTACACGAACAGTGAGCACTCATCCCAGACGAGGAAGTGGTCGCCAACCTTCTTGGGCAACAGAACTTGAGGAACGTCGACGCCTTGTGGAACCAGCTGTCCGCACCATGGGCCTCGCTCTCGCTGATGCTCGTCGTGTGACCGGAGCACTGGTTTTTGTTCTTGATATCACAGCTTCAGTGGATGCACATGGGGTTGTTGTTATCCCTTCTCGAATGCAGGTTGATGTAACTGGTCAGACAACTGGACGACCAAAACCAATCGTTCTTGGGCCTGGAAATGTTGAGCTCAATCAACTTGACGAACTGGAGTATTCACTCGTAGCCCAGCTTGTTGGCACAGTCTCAATAAATGACGCGTCTGAGGCAAAATCACTTGAACAACGCACAATAACACGAATCATGATTAGCCCCGACACGGCGGCATCCCATCTCAGTAGACTGTGCGAGACCGGACGACTTGTTGTGCAACCAGAACCAAGACGACAGCCTGAGCTTGTTGAACCTCTCGCGTGGGATGGAGGTAGTGCTTGGGAATTTGCGATTGTTCTGGATCCTGAAGACGACGACAGTCTTGGGGCAGCCCTTAAAGAAGACACGCTGCCTAGCAACAAGACACCCAAGAAACTGCCGCCGAAAGCAACGCTTCGAGGGATGCTGGTTCGTGGTAGTGAACGGAAAAACCTTAACGAACCCAGAGCGATACTGAAATCTGGCCTCATTGTATTTTCTGATCGACTGGCACGCCTCAGCCTTAGAAAATCAGCTGCTGGTCAGACCTCACCAACCGCCTGGATGGATCAATTCGAGCGCCGTGGCCCAATAGAACTCACTGGCTCACAAGTTGATGGACTCATTGAACAACTTGCCTCCCTTGCAAATGTTCCAAAGATTATCCTGCCTGGCTGGACTGGCTGGCGCGTCGAGTCTGGTGCTCCTCGCCCCAAACTCGTGCTGGGTGATGTCCCGAGTGTAGCAGAAGAAGAGGTTGATACAGGCCGACCAAAACGAGGACGAAAACGTAATGCAAGCCGCATTCAACTCGCAGGAAATGTGTGGTTTGACTATAGCGGAATGATGATAGCAGCTGATGATCCAGCTGGTGGTGCCGCTGATGCGGCTCGACGTCTTCTTGTACGTCGAGATTACGCCTCCGAGCGTCATGCGTTATCTACACTTCCAAACCATGGTGCAACGGCAGTGCGTCAGAGTGAACGCGACGTGAAACCACTACATCATGTTGAGATACCACGTGGTCGCTTAGACGCGGCAGTCCCTCAACTTGCTGCCGCTGGATGGGCCGTTGAGGTTGCCGGCCGTCAATACCGTCCTGCTGGTAGTGTCGCGTGGAATGTCACCAGCGGCATTGATTGGTTTGAATTGGCTGGCACTGTTGACTTTGGTGGCATCTCAGCAGATATGCCTGAACTTCTTTCAGCATTGGCTCGTGGAGAACGTTCTGTCCAGTTGTCTGACGGAAGCGTCGGAATCCTTCCGGATGACTTTGCCTCTCAGTTTGAACCGATGGCTGTTCTTGCTCAAAAAAATAACGGTGCGCTGCGATACAGCCGCATGCAAGTGGCACTTCTTGACGCTCTTCTTGCGGGACAGCCAACTGCACATATTGATGAGGCCTTTGATCGCATTCGTGAAGAATTGGCGGATGGCGAGCGGCCTGATGCCGCCGATGAACCCGATGGCTTTGAAGGAACTCTGCGTCATTATCAGCGCGAGGGACTTGGGTGGCTGGCTTTCCTCGAACGCATGGGGCTTGGTGGCTGTTTGGCTGATGATATGGGTCTTGGGAAGACCATTCAGGTACTTGCATTACTTGTGAGACGGCAAGGCCTTCTCAAGGATTCTGGTATTGCGCATCGACCAACATTAGTGATCGTTCCCAAAAGTCTTATTTTTAATTGGATTGAAGAAGCGAAGAAATTTGCCCCTGATCTCAAAGTGTTAAATTTTACAGGAAACGCAAGAATTGAATTTGCCCCAAAACTCACAACATATGACCTTGTGCTAACCACATATGGCACACTCCGTCGTGATATTATGCAGCATCGCGACAAAGAATTTGACTACGTTATCCTTGATGAAGCTCAGTCCATTAAGAATGCCTCGAGTCAGGCAGCAAAAGCCTGTCGCTTACTCAAGGCTCGTCACAGGCTCGCCGTGACAGGTACTCCAGTAGAAAATCACATTGGTGAACTCTGGAGTATTTTTGAATTCCTGAATCCTGGTCAACTTGGAAGTGCCACACGACTGAAAAAGTTTCTGGCTGGTGGCCGTGGAAATGGCTCAGAGATTATTGCAAAAGCCGTTCATCCCTACCTGCTTCGACGAACCAAGACGCAGGTGTTGTCTGATCTCCCTGAAAAAACTGAACAGACCATCTTCTGCGAACTCGGTGAAAAACAAAGAAAAGTATACGACGAACTTCGTGAGCATTATCGTCAAGAACTTACCGGCCGCATTGGGCGAATGGGTATTGGTCGCTCGCGTATTGCCGTACTTGAAGCACTTTTGCGTCTCCGGCAAACCTCCTGCCATCCTGGGCTGATTGACAAGGATCGTATTGATGAACCCGGTGCAAAACTCGAGACCTTATTGGGGCAACTTGGAGAAGTACTCGATGAGGGCCACAAGGTGCTCATCTTTAGTCAATTTACAAGCTTTCTTTCTATTCTGCGTCATCACCTCGACAAACAGTCAACGGTATATGAGTATCTCGATGGCAAGACAACTGACCGTCAGGCACATGTCCATCGCTTCCAAGAAGATCCCGACTGCCGACTTTTCTTGATTTCACTCAAGGCTGGCGGGCAAGGCCTAAATCTGACGGCGGCAGACTACATTTATATTCTGGATCCTTGGTGGAACCCAGCCGTTGAAGCGCAGGCCGTAGACCGTGCTCATAGGATTGGTCAAACTCGTAGGGTTTTTGCCTATCGACTAATCGCACGTGATACTGTTGAAGAAAAGATTCTTGCTTTACAAGAAAAAAAGCGGGAACTTGCTGAGTCGATCGTTCAAGCCGATGACCGCATGATCGCAAATCTTACTGCGGAAGATGTTGAGCTTCTTCTTTCTTGATGAATACTGGTATTTCCAAGTGATCCTTACAAAAAACTAACTTGCCTTATACTACTATCCTTGAAAACAATTCTGAAATCGACTCTCTAGCTGATTGATTTTGCCGCAGGTTCAGAAGAGATAGAGGAATGCCTTTTATGGCTGCATTTTCATGAAATTGAAAAACAACCACGATGTGCTTGTGGTCGATGACGAAGAGGATCTTCTCGAGCTTATACGGTACAATTTGCATGAAGAAGGTTATCGCGTTCGTTGCGCAATGAATGGTGACGAAGCCCTACGTTCAGTTCGTGAGAACATCCCAGACCTCATCGTTCTTGATCTTATGTTGCCAATGATCGATGGGCTTGAAGTCTGCCGCAGACTGAAGTCCGATACAGAAACTTCTAGTGTTCCAATCATCATGCTCACCGCGAGAAGTGAAGAGCGTGATATGATCGAGGGTTTAGAGCGTGGTGCTGATGATTACGTAACAAAGCCGTTTAGTCCACAGGTTCTTCTTGCCCGAATTAAGGCCGTGCTGAGAAGAAAGTTGGCTGAACAAGATGATCTGGGAGACATGGTCTCTGTGGGAGACCTGATTATTCATCCAGGGCGTCACGAGGTCACTCTGGCTGGACAAGTAGTCACCCTCACTTTTACTGAATTTGCGCTGTTGCATTTTCTTGCAAAACGGCCTGGCTGGGCCTACTCACGTACCCAGATCGTCGATGCTGTCAAAGGAGAGGATTATCCCGTTACAGAGCGCTCAGTGGATGTTCAAGTGGTAGGCTTGCGCAAAAAGCTTGGAGCGTTTGGCTCACACATTGAAACAGTTCGTGGAGTGGGATATCGTTTTAGGACGTAGTCCTTAAACCTTGGGCTTTTTCTATGCCCCGCACACGTTTTGTATGGCGCCTGCTTGCCACCTTCGGTGGATTTACCGTAGCCGTGATGCTCAGTTGCTTTTGGATTACATCCATACAAATGGCCCACCTGGCGAATAACCAATCCGTGCATCAATTGCAGAATGCCATTGATGCCCTGGAAAGAATGCTCCCCGCTGATTTCATGCCCACGGACTCCTCAACATTTGTTACTGCTGCAAAACAAATTCAGCGGGTATCTGGTGTGCAATTCAGTCTCTTTAATGCGAATGGAACACTTATTGCCACATCTCAAGGCCAGCAGACGGAAACTGAACCCACACAAGATATTCCACAAGTTTCTTTGCTAACCAATCTCTCTTCTACACAAGCCCGCTTAAAGTTGACATCTCCCAGAAGCAACTATGATTCCGAGACGGGAATTCGAACAATCTTCATAGCTCGACTGCACGAGTCTACAAAAGCACCGACGGCTATTTTACAAGCCTCGATCACGACACGGGAACCTGATGAAGCATTGGCTAAAGCACAGACCGCAACACTTGTGTCTTATTTCATTTGTTTTGTCTTTGTGATGCTTATAGCAACACTCCTCGCAATAAAAATTGCACGCCCCATACAACAAATGGCAAGTGCCGCAAATAAGGTAGCCGGCGGTGATGTTGATTCGAGAATTCCGATTCCAGATGTATCTGAACTCTCAACTCTCGCATTCGCCTTTCGCACACTCTTTCAACAGCTAGAAGCTCGCAGCGTCACAATTGGTCGACAAGATACGGAACAAGAAGCTGTCCTCGATAGCATGATTGAGGGTGTACTCGCGATCGATGCCCAACAGAAGATTTTAGGAATTAATAAAGCGGCTGCAGATCTTTTTGACGTCAACATGGAGGCCGATATTGGTCATCCCATGCAAAGTGTGATTCGTAATCCAGATCTCAGACGATTTGCTCTTGAAGCCATCGATTGTAGTGAGCCTCTCGAAGATGACATTATTCTCTCGGGTCCTTCAGAGCGTACGATTCATGTTCGGGGTACTGCACTACGTGATATTTCTGGGAAGGGTGGTGCGGTGATTGTCCTTAGCGATATCACCGATTTGAAGCATTTAGAAAACGTACGTCGTGAATTTGTTGCCAATGTTTCTCATGAGCTAAAAACACCCATCGCATCCATCAAAGGCTTTATTGAAACGCTTCTCAATCGAAAGGTTGATAGTGCAGAAGATCGCCAACGGTTTCTAGAAATCATTCGTCGTCAGGCTGATCGACTGCAATCAATTATTGAAGACCTTCTGGCACTTTCTCGCATTGAGCAACGCGAGGGCGCTGGCTCTCTTGTCATGGAGCGAACAGACATTGGAGATGTGCTTCATAATGCCAAGCGGGACTGTCTTTCTGGACTGACGGAACAAAATATTAATCTTGAATTGCACTACGATGAGGCGATTCAAGCAGACATTAACGCACCACTGCTCGAACAAGCACTTATCAATCTATTGAACAACGCTATCAAGGCTAGCGATAATGGAGCGACGATATCTGTATCAGCTCAGTCGATAAAAAAACCTCAGGCTCCTGAAATACTTGAAATAACCATTCAGGACGAAGGGTGTGGTATCGAACCTCAACACCTCTCTCGACTGTTTGAGCGTTTTTATCGAGTTGACAAAGGTCGAAGCCGAGCGAGCGGTGGTACCGGCCTAGGTCTTTCAATCGTGAAACACATTGTCCAGGCACATGGTGGCTCAGTCAGCGTTGACAGCACACCCGGAATTGGCACCTGCTTTAAGCTTCAGATACCAATACATGCAACTTAACTGTTCATACTGGCTAACGCATGAAAGTGATATCAGTATTTCATTCCTGCCCATTCCTGACACCTTCTTCCATATTCTTATGGAAGTGAAGGATCTGCTTCCAGGCATCGTCTGGACTTTCTGCATACGAAAAGAGGTCAAGATGCTCCTCGGATATGACGCCAGAATCTGCAAGAAACTGGAAATCTATAACCTTTGACCAGTAGTCACGACCAAACAAAATGATTGGTACAGGTTGCATTCGATGAGTTTGTCGAAGTGTCAGCGCTTCGAACATTTCATCGAGTGTCCCAAAACCACCTGGAAACAACACCACGGCTGCTGCTCTTAAGATGAAGTGAAACTTACGCAGTGCAAAATATTTGAACTGAAAACAAAGTTCTGGTGTGATAAAAGGGTTTGGCTGTTGTTCTGCTGGAAGCTTAATGTTCAGGCCGATCGACTTTGCGCCAACATCAAAAGCACCACGATTTGCAGCTTCCATAATACCTGGCCCACCACCAGTCACAATGACATAGTGACGCGATTCATCACATTGATTATCGATTGATACAATCCTCGCAAAGGCTCTCGCTGAATCATAATAATGACTCATTTCGACTAGCCGCTCACTCCGCGTCACCTCTCGAATTGCTCTGTCGTTGTCAGGATTAGAATCCCGTAGCCGACGGGCTTCAAAAAGCCTTCTATCGGCTGCTGCTCGGTCAACAACCTGGGTTCCACCAAAGACAATCACTGTACTCGTAATGCTATCTTCCAGAAATGCAAGCTCAGGCTTACCGAGCTCCAGAAGCATTCGTACCCCTCGCATTTCTTGACGAGCCAACACTTGAAAATCTTCTTGTGCCAAACTGTAACTTGGTGAAGATAGAATCTGCTCCATGTTTTCAGCAGCCAGGGCAATGTCATCGCCAAGCAAGGTATCTGGAATCGCATCACATTCCTTCGCTCTCGATGCAGACTCATTTGTTTTATGGGATTGTGGTTTATTCATTGCTTCTTTTTGAAAGTACAATTCTATTGATTCCCTAAATACAGGAAATCACATCCAGTTTTTTTGTCACACGTTTTTGGACTTTGGAAATGAAAACAGTCCATGCGTATCGATTTTCTCCTGAAGAATATCGTAACCCAAACTCCCTTCCAAAAGCACCACAAAAACACAGTTTGATTATTTTAACCAAGAGCTTTTAATCTTTCATGCTCCCGGCCATCAAAAGCTCTCCTGATTCAATCGCTAATTCTTCAAGCCGGAAAACAGCGTCGTATGACTCATCTCTGATCGGAGGTGTCAGACATAAAACAAGCTGCCCATTCATGCGCTGTTGATTCGTTGCTATACCAATATCTGTGAGCAACGAACTGAGATGTCGGGTAACGACATCATGTGGAATTGGAACGCTTCCTGCACCAGCATCTGAAATCTGGACAACGACTTGATTGACTCCCTGCAACCACACCTTCGCTCGAAACCAAATAATGGTGGAAAAAATTCCCCAGTGTGTTTTGGCACCAATCGCAAGGTGATTGGAGTTGAATTGAATACGTGGTGAATCAATATATTGAGGAAAGAGATTTGAATGATTTTTGGGTACATCGATCAATAGCCACGCATTGACTTCTTGATCTTTGATAACCGCTTGCCACGGACCTGATTGATCATGAATGTTACTCAAAGCAGCACTTTTTGAAATCATTCTCCGTGCAAGCAAGTCAGCCTCAGTAGGATCTGGAAGCGCCTGTTGATAAAAATCTGGTGGATACCAAAGAGCAAGAAAAATCAGAAATGTAATCGTCACAAGAATGCCAAGAACACAAGAAACCAACCAGAATAGCCAATTGCTGGCTATTCTGGTTGGATATATTCTCTGATAACTCTGCGTCTTTTCCATGTTCGCAATCTGCAAAGCAAGGTCACGCTCAGATCATTGACAAAGTCACCCAACAAACCCAAGTACTCTTGGTAGAGGATGAGGCAATGTACTCGTGAGAGCAAGTTCAACCTCTTCTTCATCATCTTCAAGTTCATCTCGTAATACCCGCATGGACGGCGGAGCTTCTATTCCCAACCGAACCTTGTCACCACCAACTCGGACAACCGTGAGTACCACCGACTCACCGACACGAATCCGTTCGTTTTGTTTGCGGGAAAGAACCAGCATGAATACCTCCTTAAAACGTGATTTGGTGAAAGTATCTTGGAGAACGTGTACATTTGTCAACCTTTCTTCTGACAGCTCTCGAACGACTGAGAAATAGTTAAGATTTGAGCCGCAGGGGATATCGTCCGATTAGGAAGACTTTCTTGGGCACCTGGTAGAAGGCTCCGAGTGTACGTATTGTGACGGCGGTACACGTCAGCATTCTCGAGAAAAGATTGGTTTTTTCCCAATCTTTGATTTGATCAATGATCAAAATCCTTTGAGTAATACTCCGATCGCTTTTGGACGAAGTCTTCGAGTTCGATCAACTCGGCGACAGACATTTGAGCTGATGCTGTCTCAATACGTGAAATATCGCCTGCAATGAGTTGCGGGTGGGTTTTGTGAGTACTTCGTAGCTGAATACCAGTAGTCAGTGGAACTTTTGGTGCAATACTTAGTTTCACCTCAGTAGGAATACCGCACACCTTCTCAATTTGGCCATTAATGGCCAGTCTTGGAAAAGGGGGAATGCCGCCCGGTCGCATAAGAGACTTTAACAGAATTGCTGTATCAGCAAATTGACGGTAGGCAGCAACAGCTTTTGGATTACTGTTTTTCGTGAATGTCACATCATATTGTACTCGGGGACCATCCAGTTTGATAAACGCCTCACCAACCTCAAGTTTGTCTGTATAGTCATGTTGTCCCGCCCACTTCATTAACGGATTACTTGATTTTTGTGCCCATGCTGCCAAGGAAATACCCAATCGTTTTAAGCGAATTGTGTTCAGTTCTGTCTTAATCTTAAGTGCTGAATCTAGAACAACCAATCTTTCACGATTTGGATCATGAACAATGATTTCTCCTTGCTTACTCCCTGCTACGGTATCAAGAAAATCCCATGTGATATCGTTTCGAAAAAGAGTGAGGCTATGCGCCACTGGTGTATCATTACTGTTTGAAAATATCTCGGTTTCCACACGTAGTTCTAACTCTTCAGCAGTGCCTAAACAGGCACCAGCAAAAAAGCTAGACATGAAGAAAAAAAACATTACTAAAAACTGATACAACTGCGTCACCAGACTGCTCAACTCCATTGAAAAAAAGTTGAAAACTCCGGTATGGTAGCAACACCGAGTTTCTAGCTAAATGCCGAAACACCCGGAAAGAGTCGCTATTCAGTAGAATATCGCAGTTCTTTGAGACATTATGATGATTTGGCAGACTCGTTGTCAGAGGAGCAATACGATGACCAGAGCCACAAAAACTTTATTATTCGAGACATGCATTTGCTTAACGACAGTCATTGCCCTGCCTCTACAGTTCACACAAGCAGATGAAATCTGGCCACAATGGCGTGGTCCTCAAGGACAGGGACATGCATCAACAACTCGCGAGATACCCATTTCGTGGAGTGAGTCAAATAATGTTGTTTGGAAAACCCCACTTCAAGGAAAAGGATGGTCATCACCCGTCCTAGACAGCAGACATATCTGGATGACTACTGCCATTGAAAGTGAGGTCACTGAGGAGCAAAGGAATGCGAGGTTAGCTGGTATTAGAAATCCAAAACCACTTCAGGTTTCGGGGCCAGTGACAATGCGTGCACAATGTGTTGACAGGAAGAATGGGCAAATCGTTCATGATATCGCACTTTTCACAAGCGCCGAACCACAGCCTATACACTCACTTAATTCCTATGCTTCACCATCACCATTACTCAATGGCGAGAGGTTGTTTTGTCATTTTGGTGACTATGGCACCGTGTGTCTCAATACTCAATCAGCGCATATTGAGTGGATAAATCGTGACATCCATCTTAACCATGAAAATGGACCAGGAAGTACACCTGTTCTCTGGAAAGATCTCCTTATTGTGCACTGTGATGGTAGCGACACACAGTATGTAGTTGGCCTGAACCAGAAAACAGGAGCTATTGTTTGGAACACTGCTCGCAGTGGAACAATGGCAGAGAAACCTGACTTTCGAAAGGCCTATGGCACTCCTGTAATCGTACCGATTAACGGCAAAGACACGCTGATCTCTCCAGCTGCTGATTGGTTGTACGCCTACGACCCTGCTACTGGCCAGGAATTATGGAAAGTGAGTTATGGAGTTCTTGGTTTTTCAGTAGTGCCACGACCTGTGGTCTCCCATGGCATGGCAATTCTCAGCACAAGTTTTATGAAGCCTGAACTTTTAGCCATTGATCTTGGAGAGCATGGTGATGAACCGGCAATCACATGGCGTCAAAAAAGAGGTGCTCCCAGTATTCCATCACCGCTGGTCGTTCGTGACAGACTGTATGTCGTGAGCGACAAGGGCATTATGAGTTGCTTTGATGTAAAAACGGGTGAAGAACAGTGGGCGAGTCGTTTGGGGGGAAATTTTTCTTCCTCACCACTATTTGCAGATGGACGAATTTATGTTTGCAACCGTGAGGGTACAACTTTTGTGATTCAGCCCGGAAACGAATATGCATTGCTTTCAACAAATCAACTTGATGGACAGATTTTTGCTACTCCTGCTGCTGTCAATGATTCCCTGTATCTCCGCACAGACACATCGCTTTATCGAATAGCAAAATCTTTGGGCACGCGGTAATCACTCCAGTTTTTTACTTGTTCCTATCCTGACTGCCTATAAAAGCACTCCTTGTATCAGTAGTTTGGATCCTGCCACAACAAGAACCGCACTTGTGAGATAACGAAGCATTCGTGGCGAAATTATAAATGCTCCAGTTTGTGATCCAATAATTCCTCCCAATACCACTGCTGTGATTATAGGAATGTTTATATTCGGTGCCGCATTACCCACTAGCCACCCACCCATCAGACCGGCTACCGAATTGAGAAGAATAAATGGAGCAGAGAGAGCTGCTACCTGTTTTACCGGGAACTGCTGAAACGATAGGAGTGTTGGGGTGAGAAAAACTCCCCCGCCCACACCGGTTAAGCCTGAGAGAAAACCGAGGCCACCTCCTATTGCGGCAAGTTGTGGTCTTCTTCTCCAGTATTCTGGTTGTATTCCTAAAAGACCGGTGAGTTTTTGAGAATGATTCACTGCGATCGGAAGAACGACATATGCTGAAATAATCAACACGATACCCACAAGTGACTCAAATGCATTTGTTGGTAGCTTGATAGCGCCCCCCAAGGTTGCCGCAGGTATGCTGATAACTGCAATGGGAAAGAAAAAATTGATGCGAAAATGACCAGCACGCCAAAATTGAATCGTCGTTATTGATGCAACAATAACATTGAGACACAAGGCAGTTGGACGAATGCTATCTGTGTCTAATTCGTATAACGCCATAAGAGCGACATAGCCAGTTGCTCCAGCATGACCAATGGATGCATACAGCAACGCGATCAAACCAAATGCCAGCGTTAGAGAAACCCTCATAACGATTGAATAGCATGCCGTTGAAGTAACTCAAATGGAACAACATCTAACGATTTCTCATGAGTAGCCTCAAGCACAACTGGCGGGGCTTTCCCCGCATGAAATGCCTCAAGCCAGCGGGCAGCACAAAGACACCAGTGGTCGCCCGTGACGAGACCTGGAAAATTCCACTCCGGATGTGGTGTGACAAGATCGTTACCAGCTTCAACTGTGAACTCCAGAAATTCATCCGTCATGACCGCACAAACGGTATGTATACCTTCATCATCGACACCAGTGCGACAACAACCATCACGGAAAAAACCTGTTAGAGGGCTTTTCGAACATGGTATCAAGTGCCCCCCCAGCACATTGCGTTCAGGGAGTTTATCTTGATTGTCTTGCTGCTTCGGTATTGCGATCAAGAGAATCCTCCTCATTATAAAAATAACCGAAACCAGTATGATGCACTGATACGATCTGGTCTATTATCCTACCCTGTTGAAACACGTTATGCTCAGTCTCAAATCCAACTCTTCTCATCGCTGGCTTGCCCAAGTTGACCGAGGGCTTGAAGAAATTCTAATCGATCATGCCCATTGTGAGAAAAAGGCAGCAAGTGCTGCCATGAATCTGCTTTTTTCGTATGTTGATTGTGTGCCACTGGCACGAGCTATGGTAGAGATCGTTAACGAAGAGCTTGAGCATTTCCAACTCGTACTCAACGTATTGGAACAAAGAAAGATTCAATTCCGAAAGCTTACACCCAGTAGCTATGGCTCAAGGCTACACAAACTCATCCGAGCATGCGAACCCGAAAAAGCGATTGATCGTCTGTTGATAGCCAGTCTCATTGAAGCTCGCAGTTGCGAGAGATTCTCAATGCTCGCCGAGCATATACAGGACAGTGAACTTGCTAAGTTCTACCGAAGTCTTTTTGAATCAGAAGCACGACACCACACGACTTACGTACAACTTGCATATGAGTTTACTTCCGAACAACAGGTTCGTTCCAGACTCCATCGTTTAGCTGAGCAAGAGGCCTCTATTATTGAAACAGGTGACCCAATTCCGCGTATGCACAGTTAGTCTCTGATCAACCTGTGATACATGGTCTTTCTAAAGATGTTGGCAAAAAAAATTACACTTTTCTTCGCAAGGACGCCACGACCGAAGCTAGCCTGTTTTTCTTAGAAGAATTGACAAGAAGTCCTAGAGCTGTTCGGGCCACGAATAAGGTTGCTGTGGCCATCACAACTCGGCCCACTCCAACAACACAAGAGTCTATCTGCTGGCTCTTTCTAATACCCGTGGCACACCATGAAGCAAAGTGCTCACAGTTGTCAAAGATTGGACAATACCCATCCCGATTCACATAACGCATTGCACGTGCTGCAACTTCTGCTGATGAAAAATTTGCTGGCGGATCACTCACAACTTCAATGCTTTCTCCACAAGCAAACTCTTCACGAGATGACTTAATGACTTTACCACCACCAAATACATGGACTGGGTCATTCGGACAGGCGTGAACCACCATACCCTCATCAACTTCAATGCCATGATGCATGTAGTACAGAGGTCCTACAAGCTTTCTTTTTACCTGAATGTGATCGCCGATTGACATATATAGAGGGCCTACTTATTGGAATGATACTCGTTCATAGCTTTCTGCTATCAGCCGGTATTTCAAATAACATAAAAAACATTCTATTCCCGGACTCGTTGCCGTTCGTACTTATAGCCAGGTATAAAAAAGCACGTTGCTATCACAAAACCGAAAATAATATGTTGATATGAGGGAACAACACACATGACGAGCGCTGTCGCAAATAAGAAGGATGCTTGTATGTAAAAGACTCCTGAAAGAATGCCTGCTTTAGCAAAAAAGACCACGCCTGCAAGGAGGGCAAGAACAGGCGAAAGTGAGAGGACAGGCTGATTCAAAAGAGCTTCCACCCAGAACAACAGAATAGTGGCTATCATTGTGCCTGCCCAAACATGGGCAATTTGTCTTTCAACTGCCGTTACTGGA
>CAXFJI010000012.1:0-18296 GCA_964003275.1 uncultured Planctomycetaceae bacterium | reverse complement strand
TTTTATAATCCCTGTGTTCCATGTGACGGCGGGCGGACGTCAGTCCATGTCTGAGCAATACTACTCATCTGGAAACAAAGTGTTCCTCCTGATGCAATCTCCGACCAGTAGAGAAATGGACGGTCGAGGGATTTTCCATTGAAAGTACAGTTTGCAACATATGGATGATGATGTTGATTATTGATGGCCTCAATTGACAGTGTTGTACTATCATTGATCTGAATTTGTGCATTTTCAAAAAGTGGAGAACCAATGAGGAATACATCTTGTCCTGCTACAGGAAAAATTCCCAAGGCACTCCACACATACCACGAACTCATCCCCCCGGAGTCATCGTTTCCAACCAGACCCCCTCGTGCATTTTGAAAACATTGCGTGAGACACGCTCGTACAACTTCACAGGTTCGATCATGTCTTCCTGCATAGATATACGCATACGGGGCTTCCATATCTGGTTCATTATTCAATCCCTCAAAGCGTCCAAGTGCAGCACCTGCCACCATTTCCTCATGTGAGGGACACTCTTTTGGCTGCTCACATGGTTGCGCGCCATAGCCAAAAAATTTATCAAGTAACCGAATGAATGCTGCATCTCCGCCGAGAGCTTTAATACGACCTGCCATATCATGCAGGAGACGAAAACTGTAATTCCACCGTGTACCTTCATAGAACGTTGAGTCCTTGAGGAGCCCATCCTCAGAGAAGGCATTCTGCCAGTGTGTTGCAAGGCTCTCCATGTGACGAGCTGTCTTCCGATCACCGATACCATGAGCAATCGTAGCAGTACAAAAAGCTGCATAGGCGAGATCCAAGGTATGCGTTATTGGATGAACAAGACCGTCTTGCAGGAATGCTTCTCCATACGCACGGCTAAAATCACTGACCATCAACGTGACAACGTGTTCCCAGTCAATATCTGACAGACAGCGATGATATGCGTCGGCAAATACAACATGAGCAAGACCACTTGCCTGATGGGAAAACCGGTCATATCCACGCGCAAGTCTGTAGCCGATAGGGAAATTGCCCTCCATTTCATATACCGTCAGCAGTGAATTGACCACGTTCGACCCATCATCTGGAAAAAGTGACAGCATGAGTGGTAACTGCGTCTTGTACATGTCCCAAAGGGTCGAGAAGTCGAAAAAAAATGGTCCCTTCCATGGCCAGAATGGTGATTCATCATGAGCTTCTGATGGCTTGATAAGGCTGTGATACAAAGCCGTTGCAAAGATACAACGGTCATTGTGATCACCACCAGAGATCTGGATACGTCCGAGTTTGTCTTTCCATGATGCTTCGGCCGACGCTTGAGCGATCTGAAAGTCGCTCGTCCCCGTTGCGAGATTCTTTCTTGCCTGTTCTCGACTGCGAAATGAAAATGCAAGCTCGATTTCAACAACCTGCCCTTCTTCTGTGGGAGCAGTGAAAAGAACACCAAATGGATAAAAGGTTGATTCCCGAATGGATTCATATGTTTTGAAGTGACCCTCACATAGTTCTCCATTTTCCCAAAGTGACGAATGACTTTTATTTCCTAGGCCAGAAATTGATACAGCCATCCTGATTGGGAGTCCTTCCATCGTGACGCAGGCCTCGGCAGCAGTGTGTCCGGAAAGGTACATCTCGGCTCTCAGTGGAATCGTACGTCCATCATCAACAACAATTCCACCATGAGAGAAATCAACAGCAATCACGGCTTGCTCTGATTTTGGAAAGGTATACCGATGTATTGACCCACGGGGCGTAACCGTAATCTCAGCGCTGATACGCTGTTCATCAATAGCACAACTATACTTTCCAGGAGATGCCTGTTCGTTTGAAATCGTCCACGCGTTTCCAAGCGTTGCAAGCCCACCGGTTTCAACAAGAAGCGGAGTCACTCGACAATAGTTGTAATACTTTCGAATCGCACCAACACCGGATTGCTGAAAATGTGTGAAGCCAGAGATTCGGCAGGAATCACTTATTTTGACTGGGCGTCCCTGGAGTGACTTTCCGTAACAGCCATATCCTGTTGGATAACCACCTGTGTAAGGCATAGCCGAAACCATTCCATACGGCAGACAGGCTCCTGGATGCGTATTGCCAATCTGTGGCTTTGGCCAAAACCATCTTGATGCCAAGCCTGAACGTTCTGGAACCTCAGCTGCCTCGGTACCAATAAATGGATTTACAAGATGAATGAGTTCATCTGAATGACACGGTTTATTTTGCAGGCTTGTTACTTCATCTACCATTGAGCGTTCCGCCATTCGCCCGTCCAACATACACATTACACTGTTGTCTTGGCCGTTGATGTATTAAGAAGGTTTGCGAGAATGCTTTGTCTATCAAAACGACACGCATAGTCTCGAGCCCGCTGACTGAGCATCGCTCGTGCATGATCGGGCATCTTGGCCACTTCATTAAGACAAGCTGTAAGATGGTTAACGTCACCAGCATGATGATAAATGCAATGATCTCCTGTTGCCTCAGGGATGCCTCCTGTACGGGTTGTAATTACTGGCCCGATGCCTGCAGAGAGCATTGCTTCAACAACTGCAATGCCAAATGTTTCAGTAAATTCCTTTCTCGGTTTACTTGGCAGACAATAGGCATGACAACCAGCCATTAATGCAAGTTTATCAAGATCACCCACATCATTGAAAAAACGAATCGCTGAATCATGAGCAGCAAGTTGCTGAAATGCATGTTCGTCAGGCCCAGTCCCACAAATCACTAATGGTAATCGACCGTAAAAATCACTTCTCTGGAAAGCCTTAATGAGATCATCAACACCTTTTGCATTTGTTAAACGACTCAAAAATAGAATGTATCCATCTCGAACAAGACCACGTTTTGATAAAAGTCCGGCTTGTTCGACTTCATTGATTGCTGGACTAAGGTAGGCAGAAGTATCAAGTGCGGGATAACTAATTTGCACACGCTCCTGAAGTTGAAACGCAAACGTTGTGCCCATCACCTCATCAATCTGTCTTCCAGCCTCAACAATAAGGTCTCGTGTAAAGGCACTTACCGCAACGGGAAGGTCATGTTCCAGGTAATTTTGAAGAACGAGCGCTGCAGCACCAAATTGAGTCGTTGACAGGGCATTTGATACAACATTTGTAATGTCGGAACCGACAGCCTCTGCAATTGTGCGTGGTAGGAGGGTCTCGCGAAATCGGCGTATTGCATGAACCGCTTGCAAAACCATTTGACCGTGCGGCACAAGATAGAGGTTCATGATAGCTGTCCTGCCAGAGCGACAAGCCAGGAGGTCTATGATTTGACCAGATATGGCATAACTCAACCTGCCATCGAGCACTTTATAGTCACCGACAGGGGCCGGCCGCCAAACCGTGATACCTTGAGAATATGACTCTACGGACGTCATCGGCTTGAGTGGCAAATCAGATGACTCAAGAACATCCAGTGGGTAGCTCACAATATCAACATGCTGAACACCGGATTGGATTGCCGCCTCTGCAAGGTTTCGAGTCTCCGTGGAATGTCCGCAAATAATAGGATCTGCTCGTGACAAAATGATCAGGTTGTCAAATCCGTTTTGTACTCTTTGAGTGTTCCGATCCTCACGTTGTTGATTACAAGAAATCATTGAAACCCTCTCATCTCTGTTGAAGTAGGTACAAACCACTGAAGAACATCAGTGGGAGCAAGTTCCGCGCCAAAACCTTTTAAACACTTCTTTCAGGAGGCCAAATTTTGTCGTTTGCAGAAAAATTCCATCCATTCAATTCATTTCTGCAGAACGAACCCTGTTCCAGTGACTACGATGCTGCCTATGAGTGCCTCAAAAAACAGCATCTCGTGATGAATTATCGTCACAGTCATCCATCCGTATATTTTGTCTCGGCCCTCTTTCTCGACCGTCTTCTCCATATTCCCCCGTTGACTTGTCAATAGAAGCAGACAATATCTGGTTGAGCTATCACGCAACCACTATGTTTCTCAATAACCATCTACTCATGATGCAGTTGCGACATTGGTTTCAGGCTGTCCAAATGCATGACCAATAATATGGTTGCAAAACTTGTTTCAAACAGTCTTAACATCCTGTCGCTTGCTAGACCTTGTAGGCCCGTGTTCGCTCAACTCTTTCTGTTGATGAATCTGCTAACTGCCTAAACACTTTCCACGTATTGATTTTGTAGACGCATACGCTGAACGCACGTCTTTTTGCGTGTTTTTCTTTCATCACCTTCTCGAATACAGTGTGATAGGTTCTAACTAAGTACCAGACTTTTTTATTTATTTCTTCGCCTTTTTTCCTTTGAGGTGTTTTGTGCTCCGTGTCTTTTCCCGACAACTGTTCTTGCTAGCCATGCTCTTTGTTTTTCTCACCTCCACGTTTGGAGATGCAGCTGAAATCAAAAGTGTAGAAGGTGATGGCATTGAAGTCCTCTCGACAATTACCCCAACGCAACAACAACAGGAGAATCAGGAACGGCCCTCATTCCATCAACCTGTTGACGTTGAAGGAAAACCACAACCAACAACGCTACCGCTTTCACTTGATTCTGGTGAAACACTTGTATTTGTTGGGAATGGACTGGCAGAACGAATGGAGCACTACAACTATTTTGAAACACTTCTGTACAGAGCATTCCCCACGCAGTCGATTACGTTTCGAAATCTGGGTTTTCCTGGACACACTGCTGGCTTTCGTCCCGATTCAGGAAATGATCATCCGTGGGCTTTTCCAAATGCTGAAAAATACCATCCGGAGATCAATGGACATTTTGGCGAAGGCCATTACCCACAGCCTGATGAATGGCTTCGCATTGTAGAAGCCTCAACTATTGTTGCTTTTTTTGGTTTTAATGAGTCGTTTGCAGGCTCGGATGGTATTCAGAATTTTAAAGACGAACTGGATGCATTTGTTCATCACACTCTATCACGAAGCTATCGAAAAGATGGCTCCCGTGCACCACGTCTTGTCCTTGCTTCTCCCATCGCCATGGAGCATCGTGATGACTTTGCGCTCCCAGATGCGACTGCACGAAATCAGATGCTTGCTGCCTATTCGAAGGCCATGGCAGATGTTGCAAGGACACACAACATAGCTTTTGTTGATTTATTCACGCCAACACAACGTTGGTTTGCAGAAAGTCCGACACCTCTCACGATCAACGGCGTCCATCTCTCGCAGAATGGGTATAAACGATTAGCTTCTCTACTTATGGCAGAGCTTTTTGCAAAGCCCTCTGGAAACGATCAAGACAACTCGGTACTCCATCGAGCTATCGCCGACAAGGCATGGTTTTGGCGGAATGATTATCGCATGCTTAACGGCGTGCATGCATACGGTCGTCGATGGGCACCATATGGAAATTTCAACTATCCCGAAGAAATAGAAAAAATTCGTCAGATGACGGTCTTAAGGGACCAAAACATTTGGCGCATTGCCAAGAGACAGACGACCTCCTTATCTGTCGATGACTCACAGAGCCGTTCTTTGTCGCCTGTTGAGACAAACTACGTTGAAAGTGAAAAAAATGGGAGCACAACATATATCACTCAAGAAGCTGAGTTGATGCCGATGTTTACGCTGCCTGATGGCTACGCTGTCTCACTATTTGCATCGGAACAGCAGTTTCCCAACCTTGGAAACCCATGTCAGATGCGATTTGATAATCAGGGACGACTCTGGGTATCAACGTTGCCAAGCTATCCCCACTACAAGCCAGGGGATGACCGACCAAACGACAAGATCCTCATTTATGAAGATACCAATGGAGATGGTCGAGCCGACAAAGAAATAGTTTTCGCAGACGGCCTCCATATGCCAATCGGCTTTGAGTTGACACCTGAGGGTGTGTATCTCTCGCAGGAGCCATTTCTGATGCTGCTCAAAGATACCGATGGAGATTCACGAGCTGACACAACTGAGTATCTTCTGGATGGTTTTGACTCTCATGATACGCATCATGCAATCTCAGCCTTTGATAGTGATCATGGAGGGGGAATCTATATGTGTGAAGGTCGCTTTCTTCACTCTCAGGTAGAAACTCCTTGGGGTCCAGAGCGAATGACTGATGGTGGGGTCTGGCGTTTCGATCCTCACTCTTGGAAAGTTGAGCGGGTCATGCAAACAGATGTCAGTAATCCATGGGGTGTTGCACATGATGCTTTTGGTCAGACATTTGTAAATGATGCCTCTTCAGGATCCCATTTTTGGATGCTTGGGTATTCCATCAAAATGCCACATGCTGCGGAAATAGAAAAAGTCTCAAAATTTAATTACGAACATCATATTCGACCTACATCTGGATCAGAATTCATTTCCTCACGACACTTCCCGGATGAAGTACAGGGTGATTATCTCTACGCCAACACCATTGGATTTTTAGGTATCAAAGATTTCTCTGTGGTTGAGGATGGCAGTGAAATCAAGGGTCAGTTTCGTCAGAATCTCATCCAGTCTTCAGATGGTAATTTTCGTCCATGCGATTTAGAGATTGCTCCTGATGGAAGTCTTTACTTTCTTGACTGGCACAACACCTTGATTGGGCACATGCAACATAGTGCTCGCGATCCTCTTCGAAATTCTGTCTACGGTCGTATCTATCGCATTACGTACCCTTCACGACCTCTTGTCACACCACCAAAAGTTGCTGGGGCTTCTCTTGATATCTTATTTGAAAATCTAAAACTGCCTGAAATGAATGCTCGGAAGCGTTCTCAACGCGAACTCCGTGGACGCGATGCCTCGGCTGTCATTTCAAAAGCAGAGGCCTTTGCAAGTGCACATCCGTCCGATGTACAAGTTCAACTTGAATCACTCTGGGCAACGTGGGGCCACCAGCAGCCTTCTCTCACACTTCTTGATCGCTGTATGAAAGCTTCAGATCATCGCGTTCGAGCTGCTGCAGTTCGAGTAGTAAGGCACTGTCTGCACCTCATCAAACATCCTGAACATTATCTTGTTGAAGCAGCACAAGACCCTCATCCACGAGTCAGGCTTGAGGCACTCTCGGCCGCTTCATGGCTTGGCGGAAAGCGCGGTGCAGAAATAGCACTCACCGTCGCATCTCAGCCTACTGATCGATGGATTCGCAATGCTCTCAACAGCGCCATGCTCACATTAGGTGATCAGGCTGAACAGTTAGTGAATACAAATGCTTTTGACAGTAATAAAATTATTGATGATGTTGAAAAACTCTTTGCACGAACACTGCCAGGTGCGGCGAAGCCAAAAAATGTTCGTACAAAATCAAAAAAATTCTCTGACAAGGAATTTCGACGAGTCTATGAGCTCGGTCAGATGGTTTTTTACAAGGAAGGATCCTGTATGACCTGCCATCGTGACCATGGCAAGGGTGTTACCGGTATCTACCCTCCACTTGTAGGAAGTGAGTGGGTCACCGGTGAAAAAGACAGGCTCATTAAGCTTACATTACATGGCATATGGGGACCCATTCGCGTCGCTGGCAAACAATATGAACCGGCCCGTGGTGTCCCGCCAATGACGGCCATTGGTATGATGTTTACTGATAGTGAGATTGCTGCTGTTCTCACCTACGTTCGTAATAGTTGGGGAAACGATGCAGCTACTATTCGTGAGTCTGACGTCGCTAAAATTCGATCAGAGACTCGCTCACGTAGAAAGTTCTATAACCCAGAAGAACTTATTGCGGAACATCCATTCCCCGAGGGAAGTCGTCCAGCACTTGTTGAGGATAAGCCAGTCAATCCTCAGCTGCCATCAATGCTGAACAAGGAACCGCTGAAACAACTCGTTGCCGATGCATCTACCCGTGGTGATGCCGTTCGAGGAGCCAAACTGTTTTTCAACGAAAAAGTCGCCTGTGCGACCTGTCATGCTGTGTCTTATGGCTATCAGCTTGGACCACATCTGACAGAAAAAGATGATGCATCGACCAGAGAGCATCTTATCGAATCTATTCTTCGGCCATCTGAAAAAATTAAGAAGGGATTTCAGTCTGTCAATGTCATTACAGCTGAAGGACAATTACTCTCTGGATTCCTTGTCTCCCAAGATGATACTCAGATTGTACTCAGTCTTCCTGCTGACCAAGGGCAAAAACGCCTCATACCGATGGACGATATCGATGATATTATCGAGCAACCCATTTCAACTATGCCAGTTGGTCTTGTCGCGCAGTTGAAAGATCGCAACGCCTTTCTTGACCTTGCAAAGTTTGTGTTTGCAGTAAGCGACGGCGGAAAATCTGAAATGAAAAAACTCAAGAAAGCTGCTGGCATCTCTGACTGATAGTTCTGCGGTGTATACATGAAAAAAAAATTTCAAGCCATTGTTCTTGTATCAGTCTTTATTGGGTCATGGTTTCCCATCATCAGATACACGGATGCCGCGCCTTCTGGGAAACCTACCCATCCCAATGTTCTGATGATCTGTATCGATGATCTCAATGACTGGACTGGCTTTCTTGGAGGTCATCCGGATGTTCAGACGCCTCATATGGATGCACTTGCCAGACGTGGAAGAAGCTTCATCAATGCACACTGTGCTGTACCAGTGTGTTCAGCCTCACGCATTAGTGTCCTATCAGGATTGGCAGCGACTACCCATGGCAGTTATGAGCTTGGACCAAGTTATGCCGAACTCCCCACACTCACAGATAGCCCAACAATCCATGACTATTTTAAGACACATGGATATCACACAATCTCTGGTGGAAAAGTACTCCATCATGGTTTTCGCGGACGTCTTTCGAGCGACATTGATACCTCTTTGGGTCGACAACGAAGTCCCAGGCCTAAAAAACCGATGAATCGTCCTGCTAGTTGGAGTGGGAGTTGGGATTGGGGTGCGTATCCTGAAACCGACGATGAGATGGCCGACTATGCGCTTGCATGCAATGCGGCCGAACTCATACAAAAAAACTTTGGTCAGCCGTTCTTCATGTCCATTGGCTTTTTTCGACCACATGTCCCTCTCTTCGTACCCCCACACTGGTTCACGCTCTATGAACACACGTCTCTTGCATTGCCGAATAATCCCCTTTCAGATTTAGATGATCTCCCGAAAAATTTCCTAGATATCAATACCTATGCTGCTGCTCCAACACATAAAAGTGTCCTCCAATTTGGAAAGCAACGAGATCTCACACAAGCCTATTTAGCATCCATTAGTTTTGTGGACCACTGTGTTGGCACCGTTCTTGATGCACTCGACTCAAGCATGCATGCAAATAACACTATTGTTGTTCTGTGGAGTGATCACGGATTTCATCTCGGTGAAAAACAGCACTGGGCCAAACGCACACTGTGGGAAGAATCCACGCGTGTTCCTTTACTTATTGCCGGACCCAACATCCATCCTGCGGAAACGTGTCGTGAAGCGGTCAGCCTGATTGACCTCTATCCAACATTGATAGAGCTCTGTGGTCTTCCAGAATCCAGACAGCTTGAGGGGACGTCTCTTTGTGCACAAATCAATAATCCAACCACGAAAAGAATACGACCTGCCATCACGTCATCATACTTTGGAAATCATTCCATCCGTAATCGGGACTGGCGACTGATTATTTATAAAGATGGTGCCAAAGAACTCTACAACCACCGAACGGATGCCGATGAGTTTCACAATCTTGTCGATGATCCTCGCTATAAAAAAGTACTCGATGAATTGTGTCAATGGTTACCGACAAAGGCAACACCCGAATTCAAAAAACAATCTGAAAGAACTGTAAAAAAATAATTCATTTCATTCGGAAAATAGCAACTAATCCTATTTCGTTTCGTTGACGAACAACGCATCAAATAGCAGAGTTTCCATACTGAGGACGAGGCATGCAAATCATTAGCCATAGCGCATCTTTGTGTCGCGTGATGCATTTTATATTTTCGTTAATTGCTGCTGTGGTCACAAGTAATATCACAATTGCAAGTGACACTGATAGTCTCCCACATATTGTCTTCATCCTTGTGGATGACATGGGATATGGTGATCCACGTCCATTTAATCAATCTTCGAAAATTCGCATGCCGAATATAGAAAAGTTGGCTCAGGAAGGCATGATCTTCACAGATGCCCATGCTGCTGGTCCGTTATGCCATGTATCACGGTATGGACTTCTGACAGGTCAATACCCATTTCGTGCCAACTCAGGCGCATGGAAAAAACAGGCAACCATCGATCCTGAGCGAATGACCATTGCATCCCTGCTGAAGTCACATGGATATCAGACGTCTATGGTTGGCAAATGGCATCTTGGCTTTGATGAAAATGGCTTTGATAGACCACTTCTTGGTGGACCCGTTGACCGGGGCTTCGATTATTTTTTTGGAATTCGAGCTTCGACCGATATTCCACCCTATTTTTACATTCGTAATAGAACTGCTGTCCAACCACCAACCAACACCATCGCAGCCAATGCAACAGAAGGTTGGAGCCCGATTCAGGGTGCCTTCTGGAGAGCTGGTGGCATTGCACCCGACTTACAACTTGAAGATGTACTGCCTCGATTTACTGATGAAGCTATTTCAGTGATTAACAAGCACAGTAATGGAGATGGCACATCACCAATGATGCTCTATCTCGCCTATCCAGCACCGCATACGCCATGGCTTCCCTCAAAAGACTTTGCTGGGAAAAGTGACGTAGGAATGTATGGTGACTTTGTGATGATGGTAGATCACATGATTGGCCGGGTGCTTGCTGCACTGGATCATCATGGAATGAAGGAAAACACACTTGTCTTTTTTTCATCAGATAATGGTCCTGTATGGTATCAACATGATCGTAAACGTTTTCATCACTCTTCCGTTGGCTCCCTGCGGGGAATGAAGGCTGATGCATGGGAGGGTGGCCATCGAATGCCTTTTATCGCACGATGGCCTGACAGGATTCAAGGAGGTTCTCGTTCTGATCAGACGATATCGTTCTGCGACATGCTGGCTACATTCGCTGATCTGACAGATACCAAATTGCCTGAGGATGCAGGCCCAGATAGTTTTAGTTTTCTGCCCATCCTCCTTGGTGACGATCATGTTGTTCGGCCTTCCTTGGCTATTCAGGCTGGTCGTAAACTAATGGCTTTTCGCTCAGGCCCATGGAAACTTATTACCGGAAAGGGCTCCGGTGGATTTTCGGATAACGAAAAAAAGGAGGTGACGCGATCAGAAGGTCAACTCTACAACCTTGCCGAAGACTTACAGGAAAGCAATAACCTTTATGAAGACCACCCAGAAATTGTTAGACGACTCACCAATGAACTGCAATCCGTAGTCGATAGAGGACGGACGCGCAACTAATCTTTTCGTATCATTGGTCCTCTGCGCGTCTGACTGCTTTGTCCTAAAATACGATAGATACGTTCATCAATTCGTCGGTGTGTTCTCTTTTTTTGTTTATACATGAACCATTCTCAATATTTATCTTTTGTCTTTTTCTTCCTAACGGCAGCTACGCGCTTGGTAAGTGTCGATTGTATTCGCGCTGCTGAACAACCAAATATTCTTTTTATTGCTGTTGATGATCTCCGGCCTGAGCTTGGATGTTATGGTTCTCCCATTGCTCAGACGCCCCATCTCAACGAACTGGCTGATCGCGGACTTCTCTTCAATCGTGCCTATTGCCAGCAGGCCATCTGCCGACCATCACGAGCAAGTCTCATGACTGGAGTTCGCCCAGAAACAACAGGGCTCTTTCATAATCATGTTGCTCTCCGAGAGCTCCAGCCAGATATTCTGACACTTCCAGAACATTTGATTGCGAATGGATATGACGCTGCGTATGTTGGAAAAATATTTCATAACGGTGATACAGATGATGGCCGTTCATGGAGTCGAGATGCTGCCAAACAGCTTGGACCCAACATTAAGAAGCCAAACGGACCGTATCGACTTCCTGAGAACATACAGCTTCGAAAGAAAAATTTTGAGCAGATGTTTGCTAGATATGGAGACGCAGCTCGACGCGGGCTGGCAAGTGGTCCGGCTTTCGAGAAGGCGGATGTTCCAGACCATGCCTATATCGACGGATACAACACGTTGCTCGCAATTAAGACCATGCGTGAGATGGCCGAAAACAATAAGCCTTTTTTTCTCGCCATGGGTTATGTTCTTCCTCACCTCAACTGGTGTGCTCCAGTAAAATACTGGGATCTCTATGACCCATCGAAGATACCGATTCTGGCTGATGCAACACCACCAACACATGGTGCGGCGATGGGACTTCATGCCTCTTTTGAACTCCGTACTCGATCCAATATTCCAAAATATGGCCCTCTTGACCAACAGTTAGCACGCACGCTCAAGCATGCATATCTCGCGAGCACGAGTTATGTTGATGCCCAGATCGGTCTCCTCCTTGAGGCCCTCGACAATAGTGGACTGCGCAACAACACGATCATCGTTGTATGGGGTGATCATGGATGGCATCTTGGTGACATGGGCGTATGGGGAAAAGCGACAAACTATGAAATAGCAACCAGAGTACCTTTGATTCTCTCTACACCTGATATGAAAATTCGAGGAAAAAAATCGAATGCACTCGTTGAACTTGTAGATCTTTTTCCAACACTTTGTGATCTTGCGAATGTTTCAAAACCCAAACATCTTGAAGGCCAGAGTTTTCTACCGCTCCTCAATGATCCAAACAAGCAATGGAAAAAAGCAGCTTTTAGTCAATATCCTAACCCAGCACTTAGAGAATGGGCAGCCAATCCACTCTCTCACGGCATGAGAGAAACGTGGTTTGGCCCATTGATCAAAGAAGTGGAGCAGCGCATTATCAATCAACAGGGTGCTCGATGGGAGCGTGAACTCTTTGAGGAACACTTGATGGGCTATTCCATGCGTACCGATCACTATCGCCTTGTTGTGTGGCAGGATCGTAGACATCCTGACGACTTACCTGTGTTTATCGAGTTGTTTGATCATCAAACAGATCCATATGAAAAACACAACATTGCCTACCAACACCCAGCGCTTGTTCAGCAACTCACCAGACAACTCCGTGCAGGCTGGAAAAAAGCAATGGCCCCAGCAGAAGGCTAAGACCTATTCGTTATTTAATTATTCACTGTGTGTGGATCGACACCAAGGCTATCATGCGTACCCAATTGCATCTCATGACTACTTGGAAGCGTTCTGTCTTCTTTTTGTTCTCAACCGCTATGCTCGTGCTGATCTGCGCAACTGGTCTAGCGTCAGAGACACGCATCGCCAATGGTCTTGCCCCTGAGGTTCCTGGTCTGAGTGCTCAAGATATCTCATATCAACTCGAACAGAAAATTCCAGATCTTCCACAACCGTTTATAAATATCTCTCCAGAGAACCGACATGATGGGCTTGAAGTAGGAACACTTGGTGTTGATGGAGGGCAACGAGATCGTGTGCTGCGCTTTGCTCACGAAATCGCTGATCATTCAGAAAATCCAAAGATCGGTCAGATCGACAGTCTCCTAATCTGCTATCAAGGCAAGCTTCTTTTCGAGTCGTACTACCGACGTGGACGAATCAACTATCCACATTACCAGATGTCAATCACCAAGTCGTACACTACTCTAGCCATTGGAAGAGCTATCGCGTTGGGATATCTCTCGATGGCCGACCTTGATAAACCAATTATCTCATTTCTCAAAGGACTTGATCGAACATCTCTTGTCAAAGGAGCGCATGCAATAACCCTTGATCAAGTGATGCAAATGACTTCAGGTATTCGACTCAGTGATCAAAAGACTCAGCTCCTTCGCCAAACGCCACAACTACTTCATGGTCAGGGACATGTTCAGGCGTTTCTAGAAAACAGCTCTGCCATTCCTGCTCCACCTCGGGCCTTTAAGTATCAGTCTTCTGATCCATCGATCACGATGCAGGTACTCGAGTCTGCTGTCCCTGGCACTGCAGATGACTTTATTCGCACCCAGCTGCTACTGCCTTTAGGTATTAGCAACTACCACTGGCAAACAGATGTTAGTGGTCTGCCAAAGGCGGCTGCTGGATCCAGTTTTTGCTCCCGTGACATGGTAAAGATAGGCCTCCTGGTACTATCACACGGTCGCTGGAATGGAAATCAACTTCTTCCTGAAGCATTTCTTGACCGCGCCACCAGTCCTCTTCAGAAAACAGGTTCCAATACATCCTATGGGTATTTTTGGTGGACCGAAAACTTTGAGGTGGCAGGAAGACTGTATCAATCAAAACAAGGACGAGGCGCAGGTGGACAATTCCTTTTTCTCTTTCCTGACCTCGATTTGATTGCTGTTGTCACCTCACATAATAAAGGCATGGGCACCATGCTTCGTAAAATTCCACAGATGTTATTACCGGCATTTGACAAACCCTGAAGTGAAATGATGCCTGGACCTGAAAGACTGTACGCATTATTGCGATTTGAAGAAGCCGCCCTTGCCCTTCGAGTCGTCATGCGGATCAAGCTCATCAAACTCATGGGAGATCATGAATTCTCCCAGGCATCACTGGGTGAAGAACTTGGCTTTACGTGGCAGGGTGCACGTACGTTTTTCTCTCTTCTGAATGTAATGGGAATTCTTGAAACACGTGAGGGTTCCTTTCGGCTCACACAACTTGCGAAAGAATGCTTATCTGAAGATCTTCCAACAAGCCGCAAGCCATATCTTGCAATGGGTAGCGGTGAAAACGTTGAGGATCTGATCAACATCCTTCGAGGCAATCCTCACAAACAATCCGTCCCTCTTTACAGCCACCATGATAATGACTCGAGTATCATGGATGATACGGCTGGTGCTCAGGAGATTGCATATGGACTTGCGGCACGGGCACGGAATTTTGCAGAACCTCTCGCGTTGGGCCTCGCTGCAGTGGCACCATCATGCGAAACACTTGCTGACATAGGAGCCGGCTCGCCGTATGTAGTGAATGCATGTCTTCAGAAAATACCTACTCTTCAAAAAGCCCTTGTCGTCGACAGATGCAATGCAATGACGTTTGTGCGCGCGATTATGGCTCGCGAACAAATAGATACCAACAAGATTGTGCTACATGAAACAAATTTTTTTTCTGCCGTTCCACAAGCAGATATTTATATTCTTTCCAATACAGCCCACGACTGGCAGCCTCGGAAATACACTAAAATTCTGAAGAATATTCGCAATAGTATTTCAGAAGGTGGGGTCGTTTGCATTCATGAACCACTCCTGACGACTCACTATACATCTGATTCTGAGTGGATACATGCACTATGGATGGCATGTTATGCGCTCACCTTATTCAAACTGACCCTCGGAGAAGGCACGTGTTACACACTTTCTGAACATCACGCGATGCTTGCTGAGGCAGGCTTTCTTCCACATGGAAAGCCTATCTCAACCTCTGATGGATGCTCTGCCCTTTTTTATAAAGTTCACCGTACCTGAACACTGATGTATAGTATTTCAATAACACGTGAATCAAAATAAAAGTTTTTCTTTATTTTTACCATCGTTCGACCTTATGACGTGTGGCAGTGACTGATCGTGCAAAGGTAAAGGAGAGATTCCATGGATCGTACATCATGTCTTTATTTTTGGAGAATGAGTCTCTGCCTGCTTGCACTAGGTATGATCACATCGACATGCTTTGCATTAGAGCCTGCTACAGAAAAATCAGGTCATCCCAATGTGCTATTGATTTTATGTGATGATCTGAATGACTATGTCGATGGATTCGGTGGATATCGAAAGGCTGTTACGCCAAATATGGTCCGACTGGCAGCATCGGGCGTACGATTCACTCAGGCACACTGCAATATTCCAATATGTGGTCCATCCCGTGCATGCCTTTTTTCTGGAATCTATCCACATAACTCAGGCTGTTACGGCTTTACGAAGTGGGATACATATGACGTGCTCAAGAACTCACGAACGCTTATGGACTACTTTCGTTTGAATAACTACTACACCTTAGGAACTGGAAAACTACTCCACCATATGGTTCGCGGAGAATGGAAGAACTTTGGCAATCGGGCTGACTATGGCCCTTTTGCCTACGACGGGAAAAATAATCTTCCACACCCTGACACCCCTGCTCCGTACTGTGAAATTGGGGCAGTAGACGGATCTTTCGGACCACTAGTGAGCCTTGACGGGAAAACGAGTAGCAATGGTCAACCACTTATGTGGCGCACCGGTGGTTGGCAATCTGTTGATGAATTGAAGATTTATTCTGCAGAAAAGCATGACCCAACCCCCGATGAAAAAAATGGAGACTGGGCAATCAAAAAGTTACAAGAACTTGCAGCAACAACGGCAAAGAACCGTATTCCTTTTTTTATGGGTGTTGGTTTTATCCGTCCACACACTCCACTGATCGTCCCACAACGTTTCTTTGATATGTTCCCAATCGACGACATCGACTTACCTGAGATTCTCGACGGTGATATCGATGATACCTTCGCCCATACCATCCGCGGCTTGCCAACAGGTAAAGAACCAGACTCGTCCCGCACAGAAGACATGGGTCACAAACTTTTCCATACACTCGTCAAATCATATGGATCGCGAGATGAAGCTCTGCGTTATTTTATACAGGCATACCTCGCAAGTATTGCATCCGTAGATGAGCAACTTGGACGTATTCTGGACGTAATCGATGACACGGAACTTAAGACAAACACCATCATTATTCTTACAAGCGACCATGGATGGGGCATGGGCGAAAAGGACTATCTCTATAAAAACTCGTTATGGCAGGAAAGCACCCGCATACCACTCATTATACGAGCTCCAGACGTGGCCGTCACAGGAACAACATGTAGCCAACCTGTGTCCTTAGTTGACATCTACCCAACATTGATTGATCTTTGTGACCTGCAGGGTGACACTATGAAAAATGAACAAGGCCACTCTCTCGATGGCCACAGTTTTCAACCGCTCCTTGAGCATCCTACGGACGGCACCTGGGATGGTCCCGACGAAGCACTCACAGCCTTATACAAATGGCGAATGAAATATGATCCACAAAAAGAAAGCTATGCACTTCGTGGCAAAGACTGGCGATATATTCGCTACGAAAATGGAAAAGAGGAATTGTATGACTGCATCAACGATCCCAACGAGTGGAATAATCTTGCGACCAAAGCAGACTACCGTCCAACACTGAATGACTTTCGAGAAAAGCTTCGATCAAGAATTCCCAGTCCAGACTCTGCAACGCCTCCCCAACCTCCATTCCGGCCAGCAAATAGCACAAAAAACAATACAGTTCAAAAACTGAGCGCTGAAGAATGGAAAAACCAATACTTTGAAAAGCATCCGGATGCGGATACAAATAATGATGGAACGCTGACTTGGCCAGAATACAAAGCGTATCGTATGAAATTTGATCCTGAGCCTAAAAAATAAACGAAACGGAGAAGCTCCTATGTTGTATTCAACAACGCAGCAATCTTGTTGGCGCTTTCGAATACTGTTCGGGTTCGCATCACTGATTGCTCTTTGTGGTGCATGTGTTCACGCTACAGAACTGACAATTCAAACACTACCAACCAAGGTTCATCAGCGCACGCAGTCCTTGAATGCTGACTTTCTCGCTGCTACACCTGAGCGTAGTACATCAAAGAAGAACTTTCCTGTTCTGATCTTTTTACATGGTGGTGGAGGACGTGGTTCCAACATTCAGAAAATTCGCCAGATCTGTCGAGGTGTAGAAAATGGTTTAGATCAATTTGTCGATGAGCCTTCTATTTTGATTGCGCCACAGGCGCTCCAGGGATGGCTGCCAGAAGATCTGAATATCCTTTATGAATACATCTGTACAACAATGCCCGTTGATCATTCCCGGATTTATCTCACTGGGAACAGTATGGGAGGGTATGGAACATGGGTATGGGCAGCCCATTCACCACAGCACTTCGCGGCTATTGCACCCGTTGTTGGGGGTCTCGGAAAAAATGGCCCCAAAGACATCACTCCCGAGCTTGATCAATGGGCTGAAAACCTGACTACCATTCCCGTATGGGCATTCCACGGTGAGAATGACACAGTCGTACCGGCGGATCGATCAGAACAAATGGTGAAACTCATTCAGGATAAAGGTGGAGCACTAGCTAAATGTACGATCTTTCCGAATGAAGGTCATGGTGCAAGTCGGAAGGTCTATACATCACAAGAATTTTTTGAATGGCTTTTTTCGCGTAAGAGAGAGTCAAATGCGGACTAACCTATTTCTGAAATTCGTGTTGATGCACCGAGCAATCTTCGTTGGGTTATCCACCACGCTTTTCGTTGTATCAGTACATGCTGACGACATTGCATTCGAGCGGGATATTGTACCGATCTTAGAACAGCGGTGTTGGGACTGTCACAGCAACGATGAACCTGAATCCGGCCTTCGTCTTG
>CAXFJI010000011.1:0-18386 GCA_964003275.1 uncultured Planctomycetaceae bacterium | reverse complement strand
TGAGTCCAAGTGTGTGGATTGCATACGCCACATGGGCCCTGCCAATAAAGTTGATTGCATCTAGTGTTGTATTGATGGTGCCAACGTCACTTTTGGCCTTGGCATATTCTTCTCTTACGTCAGAAAGTCGAATCGCCAGTTTTGCCTGGTTTGCTACATGGGCGGCGTGTTGGATAGCGCATTCGTCGCTCACCACTGCAGAATTAACATCCCCTAACCAAGAAGTGGACCAATCTGGCAGAACGCAATTGGTTGAATCATGGGCCGCATCTCGCTTTGGAGATGAGAAAGACTTGATTTTGAAGAAGAATCGCCCCCCCCGCTCCAGGCAGTGGTTTGAGAAGGCGGCTGGTCTCGATACCTCCATTGATCATTGGGCATGGATTTCACCGTACCATTCTTTAGGAGTCATTCAGGGTTGGATTTTTGGTATTGAAAAACGTGCTCAAGCGATTGTTCCTCCTGCCATAGCATTATCTGTCATAACGTGTCTGTCATTATGTATTCTTTGGCGGCGTGTTGATGCGCCGGTGCGGGCATAGAAAGAGGTCTTGCGTGATCCACATCTCTCACCTGACGAAACTCTATGGCTCTGTTATTGGTGTGAATGACGTGTCGGTCCAATTTGCGCGCGGTGCCCATGGTCTTCTCGGGCCAAATGGTGCCGGAAAGACAACGTTTCTAGGTCTTATGACAGGACAATTGAGACCAACAATGGGTCGAGTAGAAGTATTCGGTGAGTCGCCCTTCGCGAATCCACGTGTGCTTCGGAGAATCGGCTACTGTCCGGCAGCAGATCTCGTCGAAAACCAAGCAACGGCTCAGGCCTGGGTTGAGCATCTTGTCCGTTTGTCAGGTTTTTCAGGAGCCGATGTGCGCAGAAGAACGTCAAAAGCTATTGAGCAAGTGGGCCTTGGTTCAGCATCCAGGCGGCCGGTTGCCACACTTTCAAAAGGGATGCGTCAACGTGTAAAGCTTGCTGGCGCTATAGCGCATGACCCCGATTTGCTTGTTTTGGATGAACCATTCATTGGACTTGATCCGGTTGCACGTCATGAGCTTGTTCATCTTGTGCGTGGATGGTCTCGGGATCGCAGTCTCATCGTGGCAAGTCATTTACTTCACGAAGTTGAAGCACTTGATGCTGGATTAGCGGTCATTCTTGGTGGGCGACTTGTTGCAAGTGGCACATCAGCAGAGATTCGTGATCTGATTGATTCACTACCAACAGAGGTTCGTGTACGTTGCTCACCTCCGCAGAAGTTTGCAGAAAGAGCATGGAGGAGTGATGGTGTGGAGACAGTGCGTATCGAGGGCAAAGATATCGTGGTCATAGCGACTCGGGCACCAGCATCCCTTGCTGAAGTTGTACAGGAAGCGGCGATTGAAGGTCTTGCTATTTCGGAAGTCAGCCCAGCAGATCGAACGCTGGAAGGTGTTTTTGGCAGACTTGTACAACTACATCGTGGGATTGATGCATAATGCTTTGGATCCAAAAGCCATCGCTTACCGGAATCTTATCTGTGGCAGCGTTTCAATTGCGACGGCTCATAACACTTCCGCGGTTGGCTATGGCGTTGCTGGGAATTATTTTCCCAGCTGCCGTTATGCTGGCAGCAGGAAGAGCGTCCCGTGGTCAAATCGATCCAGATCTGGCAGTTGTGCTTCTGTACGTGCTGATTCCTGAAGGTATTTGTTTGTTGGGTTTACTGGTGACAATGAGCCCTGTCATTTCGGATGAACTTGAACGAGGGACGTGGGTGCATGTTACGGTCCGACCATCGGGGCGTGTATCCCTGCTTCTAGGAACCTATCTTGCGTCTGTTCTATGGACAGGAAGCGTAGCTTTGACCGCCTTAGGTGCCTCACTTCTCGTCAGTAATGTGTGGAATCCAAAAGAAGTGGCGAGCGTCTTTTCTGGTCTCATCCTGTTGTCATGTGTTGGCCGCGCTGCCCTTTTTTCTCTCCCGGCAGTGATTCTTCCAAAGCGGGCCTTGGTAGCCAGCGTGGGTGTTGCCATCGTTGTTGAATATTTGGCGGGTTTGCTGCCAGCAGTTGTGAACCAACTGACAATAAGTCTGCGAATACGAACATTGTTGGTAGAATGGATGGATTGGCGGAGACAGCTTCCTGTTGAAGTACAGTTACTTGTTGATTTGAAGCCTGCCTGGGTGCAAGTCTGTGCCATTTTCATTCTCTCTGCAGTATTCTTAACTGCTGCTCTCTTTATACTTGAGCGCCGTCAGTTTCCACCAAGTGAAGAGGTTTGAGGGTGATAGAGGTCATTGATCTGGTAAAGGATTATCGATCAACCGACGGTGCCGTTGTGCATGCCGTTGACGGCATCTCCTTTGAAGTTGCTCCTGGGGAAATAGTTGGCCTGCTAGGAGCCAACGGTGCGGGAAAGACAACCACGTTACGGGTGCTCGCAACACTCCTCAAGCCGACATCAGGTATCGCTCGTGTAGACGGATGTGATGTTACAAAGGATCCTGTTGGGGTGCGTCAACGTCTGGGGTATGTTTCAGCCACTACCGGTGTTCCTGACAGGTTGACGCCGCGTGAAATATTTACATCGTTTGGAAGGCTGCATGGTCTTGATCATGCTAGCGCTGTGAATCGTGTTGAGTATCTACTCGATGTCCTTGATCTTCTGTCATGTGCTGATCGACCTGCTGGCCGTTTGTCGTCAGGGCAGCGTCAGAGGGTCTCGCTTGGTCGTGCATTAGTGCATGATCCCCCAGCACTTGTTCTCGATGAGCCTACCAATGCGCTAGATGTGCTCGGTGCACGTGATTTGCTTTCCATGATTGGTCAGTTGAGAGCTGAGGGCCATGCCGTCCTGATCTCAACACACCGGCTCCATGAAATAGAACAACGCTGTAATCGATTCGTCATCATTCACATGGGGAGGATTGTTGCTTCTGGCACAAGAGATGAGCTTGTTGGTGAAAAAGGTGAGCTTGAAGATGCCTTTTTTGATGCTGTGAGCGGGGAGTCACGCTGATGCGCGATGAAAAGTATTCAAAGGTTGCGCATAGTCGCTGGCAGTCTGCTGGTTGTGTGGCCCGGCGCGAGCTTCTTGAATTTGTGCGTGACCGACGCACGTTAGTTATCACATTGCTGCTCCCAATGATCTGTTATCCGATTTTGGCACTTGCGACCACGCTGGGTTTGCGGAAAGGGGTAATGGAAGCTGAGGCAAGGCTCGCCGCGACGAAGGTAGTAGTAGTTGTATCGGGGCCTGATGCACATGCATTTATTGAACGAATGCAGAAAATGATCGACAGCACGGACCCATCAGAAGAAAACATGTGGCCAGCCGAAACATTATGGCATCAGACATCGAATGAGATTGCGCAGGAAGCGATGGATACTGGCGCTGCCGATCTTTGGGTTCATGCGAAGCAGGGAATGATGGCCGCACTTGATAAGCAAGGAACCGTTGCAATCAGCGTTGGCACCTCAACCATTCGGCCCCCATCGCAGGCAATGCGCAAACAGTTTGTCGCGCTCATGAGCAGTTTCAATGAGGAAATACGGAAGCAGCGTATAGCGACGGCAGGTCTTCCAGAAACGGTTTTAGAACCAATCGAAATGCAATTAACGGGAGAGATAGCATCTGGTCAGTTGCCTCTGAATGAAATCATGAATACAGTCGCCGGTGGTGTGCTTGTTCTCCTTGCAGTGCTGACGATGACAGGAGCCTTTTACCCAGCAATTGATGCCATCGCCGGAGAAAAGGAGCGAGGAACGATTGAAACGCTCCTGATTGCTCCCTGTTCGGCTCAGGAAATAGTGTTTGGAAAGTTTTTGGCTGTCTTCGCTATTACGCTGTTAACCCTTGCTGCAAATGTTACATCAATTGCTGCCACAAGTGCGGTATCACTGAGGGTGCTCGCAGATAGCCCGTCACAGGCATTAGCATTTGCAACGGCTAGTGGTATTGTTTTGACACTGATTGTATTTGTCGGTCTGGCGTCCGTTGGGGCTGCGACATGTCTGGCTGTCACGACTGCAGCCAAAAGTGGAAAGGAAGCACAAAATACTCTTACGCCTGTGATTATTTTGGTCAGTGCACTCGCTGGAGCAGCGCTCTTGCCCGGCATGCAAGACAATCGCCTGCTTCCTGCAGTGCCATTCGTTGGACACGTTTTGGTCTCACAGGCAGCTTTTGCAGGAGTTGAAGCAAGAGGAGTAGGAGCTATCGCACTGCCACTTTTTCTTTCTTTAGCCTCGTCTGTGTTTGTTACATGGCTGTTGCTGAGAGTGACAGCTGTCATGCTTGCTGATGAGGACACTCTTTTTCGTGGCCAAGACTCAGCATCGCCCGCACTGACACGGCCAAATAGGAGGGTTCGACCAACGCTTGTACAAGGTGCCATACCTCCCATCATGGGTTTAGCAGCGTTATGGTACGCCCAGGCCTTCATGCCCAAAGATTTACTCACGGCAATACCAGCTACACAGGTTGCCACAGTTCTTCTTCCTCTTGGGTTGCTTTTGTGGTGGCAACGTGTGGATATACGGCAGACGTTTTCATTGTATTGGCCGGGAAGTGGTCACGGGCTCAAGGGCAGTTTGGGACTCATCGGAGCAGGGCTACTCGGAGGGGGGACTTTCATTATTGGTGCAGCTGCCCTTGTCGCCTTCGGAGGTGAAACTCTTACGCAACAAGCTCAGGATCTTTCACGACGAATTGTGCAACTTATTCTTGGTCAAGAATGGTGGCTCTCATGGCTTCTCGTGGGTGTGATTCCTGCTGTGTGTGAAGAGTTTTTGTTTCGAGGATGGACGTTATCTGCCTTCGCAGGTAGTCGAAAGACATCTGGCCGAGTCGCCATTGCTGTCTTTGCGCAGGCATTCTTATTTGCAATAGCGCATGTCTTGCCAGAGCGCATGCCGCAAACATTTATCTTGGGTGTGCTCTTAGGTTGGATAACAATCGCAACGGGTAGTATTTTACCTGCGATTATCGGACATATGGTTCATAACTCGATGCCTCTTGCAATGTTGTTGACCTCGGGCTACTCGTCTGAGGAATTACTTGCAGCTAGCACCAATGAGATGCCAGGAGTCGGTTCGACAAATATTCCACTGTGGGCTGTTCTCTCTGCAGCTGTGTGCATTGTGATTGGTGTCTTTTTTGTAGAGAGTGCGGGAAGAAAAAAACAAGGATGAACTGCTGCTCAAGCAAGCAGATTATTCTTCTACCGTCAGCGTTGCAGTGTGATTCGACTGACTCGCGTAGCCTCACTCGTTTGTGTGCGAGAAAATCCGATAAGGCGGTAAATGCTTCTATGTTCAGGAGATGTTTGCCGCATATAGGACGCATCAACTCGAGAGGTTAACGAATTAGAAGGAGTAGCAATTTCCATCTAGAATGAAGAAAAAGAAGCTCTGAATGCATGGCGGTACGTGGTGCCCACAGCGGCCCATACAGGGTCGACAGCACCTGGATGACTCCGGTTGATTCACTCTGGTTCGCCTATCACTTCAACGCGTTGACGGCTTTGGATCCCAAGAATAGATTCGTCGGAGATTTCCAAAGAAAAATAGTATCTCGATTCAAGGAAAGGTTCCGTCTGCCAATGGCTAAAACCCGTAAAAAGAAGTCTCCGGCTAAGAAGTCTCCGGCTAAAAAGTCTCGAGCTAAGAAGGCTCCAGCTAAGAAGTCATCACCACGAAGTGGTAGACGAGCCAAGGCTGGCAGGATGATCTATTACTTTGGAACAATTAAGTGTGATGGCGATGGATCAATGAGGGAACTCCTCGGTGGTAAAGGCGCTAACCTTGCCCAGATGACATCGATAGGCTTGCCTGTTCCTCCAGGGTTTACCATCACTACCCAAGTGTGTATCGACTACTACAAAAATAAAAGTAAGTTTCCAAAGGGTCTTGAAGATGATGTGAGAAAATATGTGAGGACTCTTGAAAGAGATACAGGCAAAAAGTTTGGTGATCCTAAAAAGCCTCTTCTTGTAAGTGTGCGGAGTGGTGCCCGAGACAGCATGCCTGGGATGATGGACACTATCCTTAATCTGGGACTGAATGATGAAAGTGTAAAGACGCTTGCAGAGGCGACTGGGAATGCGCGATTTGCATACGATTCCTATCGCCGTTTTATTCAAATGTATGGCGATGTTGTTATGGGTGTTCAAAAAGTTCATGAAAATGAGCATGAACCATTTGACGAAGTCATGGACGGCCTCAAACATCAACTCGGTATAGAGAACGACACGGATCTTGAAGCCGAGCACCTCCGTGAACTTATTCATCGTTATCTCACGCTTATCAAACAGCGGACGGGAAAGAGTTTTCCGCAAGATCCCTTCAAGCAACTCATGGGAGCAGTGGGTGCAGTCTTTGGGAGCTGGATGAATGAGCGAGCCATTCTCTATCGTCGGAAGTACAAGATTCCGGATGAGTGGGGCACGGCAGTGAATGTCCAGAGCATGGTGTTTGGCAACATGGGTGATGATTGTGCGACGGGTGTTGCGTTTACTCGAGATCCGGCTACGGGCGAGAATATTTTCTATGGTGAGTATCTGGTGAACGCACAGGGTGAAGATGTTGTGGCTGGCGTTCGCACTCCGCTTCCGGTTGCTGAAATGAAAGCAGATCCGATGTTTTCCAAAACGTATAAGGAACTTGAAAAGGTTCGTTCAACGTTGGAAAAGAAGTTTGGGGATGTGCAGGACTTTGAGTTTACGATTGAGAATCGAAAGTTGTACATGCTTCAGACAAGAAATGGGAAACGTACAGCTCTAGCCTACGTGAAGATTGCCCATGATATGGTGAAGCAAAAACTCATGAAGGCATCTCATGCGATTGTGTCAGCTGATCCAGATGCGCTCTCGCAGTTGTTAGCGCCAATTTTCGATCATGCAGCATATGAGTCAGCCAAGAAGAGTGGTCATTTGCTGACGACAGGTCTGCCGGCTGGTCCTGGAGCAGCTACCGGTCAGTTGGTGTTTACTGCAGAAAAGGCTGAGGAGCTTGCGAATAGCGGCGAGAAGGTCGTGCTTGCGCGAGTGGAAACAAGCCCCGAGGATTTGCGTGGCATGATTGCTGCAGAGGGGATTCTTACGAGCCGTGGTGGTGTTTCAAGTCATGCCGCGCTTGTTGCCCGACAAATGGGCAAAGTATGTGTTGCCGGGGCTGGTGAAATTCATATTGATTATTCACAGGGAACACTCTCATGTGCTGGTCAAACGCTTCGTGAGGGAGATGCTATTTCCATCAATGGCTCATCAGGTGAGGTGCTTGCTGGAGCTGTTCAGACTGCTGATAGTGAACTCAAGCAGGTACTTGTCACAAGGACGATGAAGCCAAAAGACTCAAAGGTTTATCAATATTATGATTTCATTATGAAGTTAGCTGACAAGCATCGTCGTCTGGGACTTCGTACGAATGCTGATACCCCAGAGCAAGTCCGTCAGGCGATTGCATTTGGTGCTGAGGGAATTGGTCTAACTCGAACGGAACATATGTTTTTTGAGGGAGATCGCATTGATGCCATGCGAGAAATGATTCTTGCTGAAAGTGAGGAATCACGTCGTGAGGCTCTCGCAAAGTTGTTGCCGTTTCAGCGAGAAGACTTTGAGGGGATATTCAGAGCGCTTGAAGGACGGCCAGCAACGATTCGGTTGCTCGACCCACCGCTGCATGAGTTTGTGCCACACGAAGAAAAAGCTCAGGCAGATCTAGCCAATAAACTTGGGCTGCCAGTTGAAAAAGTGAAGTCACGTGTTGCTGCTCTTCATGAATTCAACCCAATGCTTGGTCACCGTGGCTGTCGGCTTGGAATCAGCTATCCAGAGATTTCTGAGATGCAAGTGAGGGCTATTCTCGAAGCAGCAGTGAAAGTGCAAGCAGATGGAATTAAGGTTCAGCCAGAAATCATGGTGCCTTTAGTTGGATTCAAAAAAGAATTGGATAATCAGGTGGAGATTGTTCATCGAGTTGCAAAGCAGGTGCAAGAAGAAAGCGGGAAGAAGGTCAAGTATCTTGTGGGTACGATGATCGAGATTCCACGTGGAGCACTCACGGCAGATGAAATTGCTGAGACCGCTGAATTCTTCTCATTCGGGACGAATGACTTGACCCAAACAACGCTTGGAATGAGTCGTGACGATATGGGGTCCTTCCTCCAAACATATACTGAAGAGGGAATCTTTAAGGCTAATCCTTTTGCGTCTATCGACGTTACTGGTGTTGGTCAACTCATGAAGATTGCCGTTGAAAAAGGTCGAGTGACACGCAAGAACATCAAGCTTGGGATCTGTGGGGAGCATGGTGGAGAGCCACATTCCGTCATTTTCTGCCACCATCTTGGCCTCGACTATGTCAGTTGTTCACCGTTTCGACTTCCTGTGGCTCGATTGGCAGCTGCACAGGCAGCCCTCGGCAAAGGCAACTAAAAAGTATAGTGATGTATTTTTCTGTGAAGAAAATATACGTGCGTCCTGTCATGTTCCTAGCAAGAGTGTGTCGGTCTTGTTTGGCTTATAAAAACGTATCCATGCAGCGAAGGTTTGTGGTGCTAGAAGAAAAACGTGTTGCATGGAATAACGCTTGTTAAGTCTGAATGCATTAGTCGTTTTATAGTCTGAGGGTGCGGGATGGATCTTTCGTATCAGGCGCAAGCCCTCGCGGCCATCATGGTGTTTGTTGTTGCCTTGTGGGTAACTGAAGCACTGCCATTGCCGATTTCAGCACTTCTTGGGGTGGCTGCCTGCGTTGTGTCAGGCGTTGCCCCAATGAATGAGGCGTTCAGTGCTTTCGCGCAGCCACTCATTTTTCTGTTTATCGGTTCCTTCATGTTGGCAGAGGCCATTCGTGTGCATGGATTGGATCGTCGGCTAGCATATGGAGTCCTTGGAATGCGCTGGATTCAAGGCCGTCCAACAAGAATCCTGGCGGCAGTAGCCTTTGTATCTGCACTCGTCAGCGCTTTTATCAGTAACACAGCTACGACTGCAATGATGGTTTCAATTGTTGCTGGTATGCTCGCAGCGATTGAAGAGGCAGATCGTGCATCAAAACAGAAATTAGCTCCTGAGTTCGCTACAGGTCTTTTTCTCTGCGTAGCATATGCTGCTTCGATTGGTGGCTTAGCCACTCCGATTGGTACACCACCGAATGTTATTGGATTGACATTTATACGTCAGGAATTGAATGTCGATATCACATTTTTTGGCTGGTGCGCGATAGGCTTTCCTATTGCGGCATCACTTGTGACAGTTGCAGTTATTCTTTTGTCACGGTTGTTTCCTGCAAATGTTCAACAAGTGGAAGGGCTCGAGACACTTGTTTCAGAAGAGCAGGCCAAGCAGGGGGCGTGGAACAGAGCACAGAAATCAACGGCGGTAGCTTTTGGGGTGACGGTAACACTCTGGGTTATTCCAGGAGTGATTGCACTTCTTTTTGGCCAAGAGTATTTCTTATACAAATGGTTTAAGCTGCATATACCTGAGGGACTTGCAGCGCTGTGTGGGGCAATTCTGTTATTTATATTGCCTGGTAATACTCGTGCCGATGGCTCTTGCTCGCGTGTACTGGAATGGCACGAAGCAGCTGGTATCGACTGGGGTGTCATCCTGCTTTACGGCGGAGGTATGGCACTGGGAGAAATGGCTTTTTCAACAGGACTTGCAGAGTGGATCGGCTTGAATTTGACAGGATGGTTGCCTCCAGGTGGAGGACTGCCTTTGCTTGCCATGGCTGCCGTTGTCGCTGTGGCCTGTAGCGAGTTCACAAGTAATACGGCGAGTGCAACCATGGTCGTACCAGTGGCAATTGCTTTGGCACGTGCAACGGGTGGTGATCCACTTCTTCCAGCTATTGCAGCTACATTTGCTGCGAGTCTTGGATTCATGATGCCTGTCAGCACACCATGCAATGCCATTGTTTATGGGACAGGGCGGATTTCACTCAAAGCCATGATTCGGGGAGGCGTGATCATCGACGTGATTGGGGCGCTACTCGTCACAGCAGCCGTACTGGTTCTAGGGCGCTTTCTGACCAGTATGGAGCAGCAGTCGGATCAGAATCCCCCTTCGATGACTGCACCGCAATGACCGCAGCGAGGCTGGACAGGTGGTGGGGGGTAAGGGAGATAGCCTTCACCGACCCATGTCTGAAAACGAGGAAAATGAGAGGGCATTCGAAGACAGTGTTTTCGTGCATAGTTTTTCATGCGGAGTTGGCCATAAGGGTCTGCATGAAAGACACGTGTGTGAGGGTCGCAGCATGGGTTGCACGATCCATGCACATTGCCGTGCCACGGTGGGCGACGAGTATTTTGGCAGCCACATGAATCAGTCACACCCTCGGTCTCGAGCATCATCGAAGAATCATCAGAGACGATGATCGTTTCTTGAGCATAGGCACTGTCGGCCAGTAATGCTGTCAACCCAGTAAGTAACAATAAGACGAAAATGGAACGTTTGAGACACACGGTTGTGGTGCTCCAGTGATGAGGATGTGATTCTCTTTCGCAAACTACCATCAGTTAGAATCGTCCAACTGTAAAACCATCGTGAGAGTTGGCGCAAGGAGGTTGGATTGTAAGGATCACATCGGTCATAGGCTGGTTGTTGCCACGTTATGATTTATCGAAGGTAGACATCAAACTACATTGAGAGGTCCCTTTAAAGGAGCCATTCGCAATACAATGAAAAGAAGGCTCTTCATCGTCTTGAAAAGCGTCTTCGTCGACAGACAATCGCTTTGACGCATACACTAGAATTATTGAGTTTTATGGAAAAAGCATTACCAATCACCTTAAACAATGGCAAAGAAAATCTCGTTGCCCTGACTCCTCAACCTGAACAGCTGATTGCAGAATGTCGAGGGCCAGCCGGAGCTTCGGGGCCCGCGGTAGCTGAGTTGATCGATCAGGCAGTACGTGAACAGAAGCATGGTCCACCACTTCAGAAATGTGTGGTCCCAGGTGATCGAGTAGCCATTGCTCTACCCGAAGCCATTCCCCAAAGAGAACTTGTTCTTGATGCTGTGCGAAACGTGCTCGAACAGGCCGGAGTGAATGCGAATGATATTATTGTTGTTGATACTTCGCCGGAGAAGGATAAAGACACCGCGTATCTTGCTGCTGATGAATCGGGAGAGCCGAACTATGTATCCCGTTTACTGGTGGATGCGGATGTCGTCATTCTTGTAAGTACATATGGGCTGGATGCATCATTCGGTGGTCGATCACTGTCAGGTGAATTGTGGCCATTCTTTTCAAGACCAGAGAGACGCGAGCAGTTTATTCTCGATCTTGCAAAAAAAGGACGACGTGCATTGTCTCACTGGAGCCGAGAGATGCAAAAGATCGACTGGGACATTGGGCTCATAGCAAGTTTACGATTAATCGTCGGCTCAAATGACACGTTATCAGCTGCATATTTTGGTCTGCCGCGCACAGTGTGTCAGGTGGCTCAGCAGCGAAGTAAAAGTTGGCGTCCGATTGTCAATCGTGAAGCAGCACTCACAGTAACGTCAGTGAGTTCAAATATGACTACCGTTGGATCGAGCCAGTGGGATGCTGCCATTCGAGCCATTGCAGCTGCAGGAAGAGTTACACGTGATGATGGGACGATCTGTCTTGTTGGATCATTGTCAGAAGAGCCGGGTGAGATCTTGACCCAGTGGCGGCAGGGAGCACTCTTAAGAGGTGTTGTTCACGAAGCCATTCATTCAAATGACCAGAATCTCATTAAGGATGCGCTTCAGACACGTTTATTTGCGAAAGCCCTTGGTGATCGAAGACTCGTTGTGCTTTCAGATCTTGAGGAGTCACTTGTTGAGGATTTGGAATTTGGATTTGCAGAATCACCAGACGATATTGTTCGCTTAACGGCGAGGTCAGACGAGTTTATTGTTCTGCATGAAGGTGATTTGTTGATGCCTCAGGTTTCTTGAAGGTGTCAGAAGAGGTTTGGTTGTCTACTTTTGTAATCCGATGGCTCAGGCAAGATAAAGGGAGAGGGCCCCAGTGACGGCAGTCACGGCTGCCGGAAGGAAAGTCTCCGAGTACGAATACTTCCCTTGGGCCGATAGCCCATCCGGTCGAATCAGTCCCGAGAGAACGGTGTAGAATATCTCTCCAGATAGCACACCGCTTGAGATGTTTTTCTGTTGATTCAACGTCGAGAAGAGTATTATTTTTCAATATTCGCACAGCAAGCGTTGGTGCAGTTTCAGGAGTATCTGAGAGTTGTTTCCAGTGTTCACAAATCTGCCAGATACCTGGAGGATTCGTAGGTAGTGGTAGACAATCGTGCGGATCAGAAAACGCATTAAGTGTCCAAGCAGACGCTACCAGATGCCCGTCAAGCCGACCTGCTACAAGTCCAAACTTTCCAGGTGGCAGGTTCCATTCAATGGCTTGGCTTCCAACACGAATCTGAATGCAAGGATGTGACAGATTGACGGTATCAATTTCAATGGATAGTCCTACGTCACGAACCGGGAGAAGGCGCCGAGATTCTTCTGAAGAGAAATCTGTATCATCCAAAATCACTTGTGATGCAAAAAAACGCTGCCATGATCCATTACCTGCTTCACAATCGGTCACAAATGTTCCAATGTCTGCTAGGACAGTAGGAGGCGTAAGAACCACGGTGTCATTCACGGCAAGGTCCCCTTCAGAAAACCGGATGGTTTCTCCAGGGAGTCCAAAAAGACGCTTGATAATTGGCGTCCCATCAGGGGTGATCAAAAACCAACACTCAAACCGTTGTGGTGCAAAGTATGGGTCGATGTATGGACACCATCCTGATGAAACAATATCACCAGGAGAGAACGTAGGGGCCATCGAGAGACCAGACACCATATGCCGTTGTGGCTTGAGTACCCAAGAGGCCACACAAACGGCGACAACAAACACACTAAGAATCCAACGTAGCACAATGCGTCTGATTGAGGTGCGAATTATTTTGTCTTTGGCTTCTATACGGTTTGTTCTGTGATGTGTGGTAGGAGTTGTCCTAGACAGTAACCCATTGACGTGATTTAGCGCTTGACAGCACAGCGTCACATACCTTTTGGGTTTCAAGAGCATCGCGGAACGTAGGATGGCAAGGTGTTTTCTTTGCGTAGGCATCAAGAAAGTCTGCAACCTGATGCACAAAACTGTGCTCATAGCCGAGAGCAAGCCCTGGTACCCACCATTTATCCATATATGGATGCTCCCCATCTGTGACATGGACACTCTTCCAGCCACGTTCAGGACCATCGTCCGAATAATCAAAGACCTCTAAGCGATGCAGATCATGAAGGTCCCATCGGAGGCTCATGTTTTCACCATTGATTTCAAATGTGTAGAGCGCCTTATGCCCGCGAGCGTACCGGGTACTCTCAAATAGCCCGAGTGAACCATTATTGAAGTGACACAAAAATGTGCAGGCATCATCAATTTCGACAGGCTCTTTTTTGCCTGTGAGTTGATGGGTGCGTTCTTTGACAAAAGTTTCAGTCATGGCGGTCACATCTTGAATGTTTCCATTGAGCCAGATAGCGGTGTCAATGCAATGCGCAAGAAGATCACCGGTCACGCCGCTTCCCGCAGCCTTGGCATCAAGTCGCCATAACGCCGCACCGCCCTGCGGCAACTCGGCACTAATGGTCCAGTCTTGAAGAAAATTTGCACGGTAGTGAAAAATCCTTCCAAGCTTTCCTGAATCAATGAGTTGCTTGGCAAAGGTTACAGCCGGGATTCGTCGATAGTTATACCAGACAGTATTGGGAACTCCGGCTTTCTCAACAGCCTCACACATTCGTTCACCCTCAGCAACATCCATGGAGATCGGCTTCTCGCACAAAATGGCTTTTCCATGTTTAGCTGCTTCAATTGCAATTTCAGCGTGTAGGTTGTTGGGTGTGCAAATATCAATCGCATCGATATCATCTGAAGCAACGAGTTTTCTCCAGTCATTTTCCACGCGTGAGTAACCCCAACGATCTGCAAACTCCTGCGCCTTTTGAGTATCACGCGCTGCGACAGCTTGTAATACGGGAAGGTATTCAAGATCGAAGAAGTCTTTGACACGGTTGTAGCCATTGGAGTGGGCGCGTCCCATAAATCCATATCCAATCATTCCGATGCGAAGTTGTTTTGCCATTATTGGGTCCTTCAGGAGTGCCGTTCAAAAAAATAAATCAAAGGTATTGTGTGTGTGGGACAAGATGTCTGTGGTTCAGCAAAATAATCATTTCACCGTCAACAAGGATGGAGCAGACTCATAGCATGAAATGGTTGATTCACCGATCGAAAAACTAACTTAAATAATGAAAAGCATGAAGCGTTAGCTCCAGCCGTGAGCATTTCTGACTGCAATCATGGTCTTGAGAATCGTGTTCCAGGTTGCAGGATCTTCCAAGGTTTTATTTGGAAACATGCAGCCATCCCAGCAAATATGTTGTATGCCACGGTCACTGGCACCTTCGAGCCAATACCCGGAGCATTTGACGATATCAAGCTTCCCGCGAGGATCATCAGCAGGGCAATGTTTGCCGGTTTTGTCGTGTGAGCCAGCACCATGCACCTCTCCGTCATTTTGAGCAACATGAAAGTCAATGGTCCAAGGCCTTAACTTCGCTACCATTTTCTCATAAGCCGTCCAGAAATCTGATTCTGTATAGTCTGGCTGTACGAGGGCACACTCTGGTGCGTTATAGCCAAGGAGATAAAGATAGGTGTGCGCAAGATCTGCCTGAAAGCCGAGTGTCTCAGGCATTCCAACTTCTTCCAAAAGATTGAGCATATCCTGCCAGGAATGCATGCCTGCCCAGCAAATTTCTCCTTCTGCAGCAAGTCGTTGCCCATTGTCTTTTGCAATAGTCGCAGCCTCACGAAAGGTTTCAGCAATGCGCTGTGTGTTTTCTTTTGGATTCTCTCTCCATTTTGCAACGCCAAATTCGGCAGAATCAATGCGGATGACACCATACTTTCGAACGCCATGTGCTTCAAAAACCCTTGCGATGCGGCAAGCCATTTTTACAGCAGACAGAAATTTTTCGCGCGAGGCAGCATCTCCCATGGCTGAGTCACCGATGGTTCCTGGCCACACGGGCGCAACAAGCGAACCGACAGCAAAACCATGGGAGGCAATGAGATCTGCAATCTTTTTGAGCTCATCGTCTGTTGCTTCAGGGTTGGTGTGTGGAAGAAAAAGAAAATAATCAATGCCATCAAACTTCTGTCCGTCAACCTCTGCACCGGCAGTAAGCTCAAGCATTCGCTCAAGCGAAATGGGTGGCTCTTGGCCAGGATCAGTTCCTTTTGCAACGAGGCCTGGCCACATGGCGTTATGAATTTTTGGGGCTGCGTGCGTCATCTCAACGATTCCTTCCATGCTTAGGGAGGTCTGGGTGGACATCGGGACCGAAATACCGAAGCGATACAAGTGGACCAGGTCCAGTGTTTTCCACTGCATACCCTCTGGTTGCTGCATCAGCGGAGATAAACAGCTCATCCGCTGTCATCTCACCAAAACGGATAAGAGTCGGTGTGGCAATGTCATGCACACCGACTTTTCCTTCACCCTGCACTGTAATCCAGCCACTGGCACCAGCATCGGTTACTGAAATTTTTGCTCCAGGATCAACAGTAAGTTCTTTTGCACTAAAGAGTTGTTGTCCATCAACGTCACCGTACACAATCCAGCGATCTGTGGCACCGTCACAGCTTCTGGTTTCATCAATGAGGGGACGAAGAAAATTACTTTCCTTGTAATGTGTGTCAACGTTTTTGTCCCAATCGAGTTGACCAATAATGAAGTCGAGATCCTGATGTTTTTCCGAAGGCATGTCCTTTACAAGGAGACTCCACGGTACAGCGCGACCTTCAACAAGTGACTGAAACATCGCAAATACATCACTCCCCCACTGTGGCTCGTACGTCAGTAGTGATCCCGGAGCATGTAAAACCCCAGGAGGGATAAGCCAGCCGGTACCACGTTCAAGACGGTAGGCTTTTGAAAAATCAACAATCCCGTTGTCACCACGATTCCAGTTTTCTAAACAGCGACGGACATCCTCTTTGGAAGTGCCGGGCTCAAGCCCCATAAATGTGTAGGGAAAATTATTATCACAATTGTTGTACTGTGGCGGAAAGTAGTAACTCTCTGGCTTGCCCTCCTGCCCAACAAGTTTTGCATCTTCCATCGATTGATGCATGTGGTGAGGAATGGGCCCCATATTGTCAAAAAACTTTGAATACACTGGCCAACGTTGGTAATTCTTCCAGATCTGCTCACCAACGAGTTTTCCTTTGCCTTCAGCAACAGCGTCACGAAGTAAGAATCGCTCACCCTCGAAGACGCACCATGAAAGCCCTTCATCAGGCACACGGCCTTCGTTGGCGGCTTCAGTTGTACTTGCGAACCATCGTTCATCGATGCCACCGCGGTCAAGACCATAGGCATAGTAGTCATTGGGGTGTAAGCGAATGCGTTTTCCCGGGTGCAAAAAGCTTCTGGGAACCCAAGTAGGCGAAAGTCTGAGAATGCCATTTCCGGCATCAAACGCACGGTCAAGTGACGTGCTCACGTCCTTTGATTCTGTTAATACTGCTGAGGATTTTGATGCGGAAGATGTAGACATGAAACCCCACTCCGAGACAAGGAATTCTGCAAGACGTAAGTTTTACGAGTCAACGGAATCACTCGCAAGAACCGAGGCTATGCTCGCGATTTCATGCGAGGGCGGTGTGTAAGCAGGTGCCTTCGGGGGATGTGATTGTCGTCACTCTGGGATGTCGATCATGTAACACTTCTGTTTGCTACCGCAAACAGGTAGCGTATTAGAAGATCACGCAGAATTGGGTTTGGATAGCCGTTCCGGTATATCCCGCTCGATAGGGATAAAGAATATTCTGGGCCGGACTGTTATTGATCGACAAGGCCTCGATTGTAAATCGGGTTTGTCTTGAGTTTGCCATATACCAATTGAAACCACCGCCATATTCCTGTCCGGTGCCATAGTCTCCTGTGAGAGCACTTGAGCGGGCATAGAATTCGTAGGTTCGTGGAACAACGCACCATGCAAAGTAGAGTTGTCCACCTTGGTCAAACGTGCTTGTCCGGTCAAAGGTGCCAGTGCCTCGGAAATTATCCAAGACTCTAAAGTAATATTCAAAGTTTAATGCTAGGCCTCGATGCTTCCAGCCAGCGTCCACTGTTGCCAGTCGATAATTGAATTGAGAGACCTGTGAGTTTGGGCCGAGAGCGTTTGCATCAGCAATAGGTGTACCGTCCGAAAGTCGCACCAGGGTATCTTCGGGATTGGATCCGATATCATTGAACGCTGGTGAGAGTGCAGTGATGCCACTACATCCAATGCGCCAGGAGGGCCTCTGGTGATATTCCATATCGGAATACCCTAATCCAAATTCACCGGTTGGTTCCCACCACATATTTCCAGCCCATGCCATGGCAGTGCCTTGTCGATCAACGCCGGTGTTGAGTCCTTGAATCCCGTTGTAAACCCCTGCACGAAAATGCAGTTCGTCATCAAGGAGATCACCATTGAATTCAACCCCTGGTGAAAATCCGGGACGGAAAAATGTATTTGCCATGCTGCGATCAACACCCTGCATCCAACGATTGGAAATAATCCATTCACGAGTTGCTGCAACAAAGGTTGTCCCGCCTGTAATTGAAAGATTGTCATTAAACTTCCAGCCCACAATGCCAAGAGGCACAATCGACTCACCAGGCCCGGCATCCGTTGTTCCAAAAATAGTGAGTGACCAGATAATACGTTTACTCGCGACGTATCCGTTTGGGGTAAGCATAAAACGATTAATATTGAAGGAGTTAATATTGTTGACTGGTACGGTGACCGGTGGTTGTGCAGCATTGGTGTATGTTGTGTTGCTGCGTGCAAATTCAAACCATCGCACCTGCATAAAGCCTTCGACCTTCATGCCGAGTGGGAATCCTCCAGTGTCTTTGGAGTCATAGAGTGTCAGTCCTCCAGGTGGTGACGTATCTGTTGCAGGAGAATATTGAAAACGACGAGTAGCCGCCACTTCACGTCGAACTTCCTCATGGAGGAGAGCCTCAAATGCTGAAGGGCTGAATGCAAGGATTTCAGTTTCAGGATGGGGTGCAACTGGTGGTGGAAGTTCATGACTGTTTTCGGGAGCGATGAGAAGTGATGTAGGCTCTGCGTCCGCGTCATCAGTCATCTGTGAATCATAACGAAGAGGTGATGATTCGAATTCGGAAGGGGAGCGTGCATGCAAGGGTGCGTGTATGGCTAAAGCGGGTAGTGCGCAACGAATCCAGACGAAGATATATCGCCAACGTTTCTCAGTCCGGAAAGAACACCACATAGAGACTCACGTTCAATCGAATACGGATGGCATTGCA
>CAXFJI010000010.1:0-19183 GCA_964003275.1 uncultured Planctomycetaceae bacterium | reverse complement strand
ATTGAGTCGAATGGTTCTGTGGTATTGAACCGTGATGCTTCAGGACTGTTATATGCGGATGAGTCACCGATTTATGATCCTGGTGGGAAGCATGTAACGATCAATCACTACTCAGGCTGGGAGACGCTTGGTGTTGAGGTGGTTGGTGGTGAGAACCATGTGTTGTGGGAATACGGATCCACTGGTCGCCTTCATTACTGGCGTACTGATGGGAACTGGTCATGGCAGGCAAGTTTTGGTGAGTATTACGATGGTTCCAGTGAGTATTACCTTGCCGAGACCCAGTTTGGGTTGGATATCAATGCAGACGGTACGGTTGGTGCCCCCGTGTCCACGGAACCAGAACCAGAGCCAGAACCAGAACCTCCTGCTGAGCCAGAACCTGAGCCAGAGCCAGCGTTGATTCCAATTGAGTCGAATGGTTCTGTGGTATTGAACCGTGATGCTTCAGGACTGTTATATGCGGATGAGTCACCGATTTATGATCCTGGTGGGAAGCATGTAACGATCAATCACTACTCAGGCTGGGAGACGCTTGGTGTTGAGGTGGTTGGTGGTGAGAACCATGTGTTGTGGGAATACGGATCCACTGGTCGCCTTCATTACTGGCGTACTGATGGGAACTGGTCATGGCAGGCAAGTTTTGGTGAGTATTACGATGGTTCCAGTGAGTATTACCTTGCCGAGACCCAGTTTGGGTTGGATATCAATGCAGACGGTACGGTTGGTGCCCCCGTGTCCACGGAACCACAAGACTTCCCTTCCTCTGTGCTTCCTGGAATCTCAATTGGTAGCCTTCCCTCCAACTATGAGACAAGCGGACTGACATGGCACGAGGGCATGCAAAAGCTCTTTGCGGTCAGTGATGAAGGAATCGTTTCCATGATGAACGAGGATGGAAGTGATCTTGTGCATTGGACGGTTCCCGGTGACCTCGAAGCCATTACTGTTGCAGATCATACGAGTAACTTTGTCTACATTGGTGTCGAGCACCCGGATAGTATTCTCGAATTTGATGTCTCAACTGGCCAGGTGACCCGGACATTCAGCCTAACAGACTGGATGACAGGCTCTCCCAACCTTGGGTTAGAAGCACTTGCCTTTGTCCCAGATGAGTCGCATGCCGAAGGGGGTGTATTTTATGCCGGACTTCAGCAAGATGGTCAGATTTATCGTTTTGAACTTCCTGTTTTATCAAGTCAAACGTCAACAGATGTGTTATTTATCGACACGCTCACCATTGAGGGAGGGCATCCGGATCTGGCAGATCTTGCCTACGATCCCTCCAGTGGATTGCTGTTAGCGATGTTTGACGTGATTGATCGACTCAAGGTCCTTGAAAAAGATGGAGCGTTGAGAAAGCAATGGACAGTGCCTGGTAATCAGCAGGAAGCCATTATCTACGTTGGGAACAAACTCTTTGTTGGAGATGATTCGACAGGAACAATATCTCTTTACACGCCCTTTGAATCACTCACAACTTAACTCTTTTGCCGTGTTCTGTTCAGAACATGAGCATGGCTCTTTTCATGTAGAAGATGCGTGTATACTTCGCTCATGTTTGAAAATCTATCTACCTCACTTTCATCTGCTATTTCATCGCTTCGTGGTCGAGGCAAACTCACGGCTACCAATATGCGTGAAGGGCTTGGTGATGTTCGGAATGCACTCCTTGAAGCAGACGTGGCCTATGAAGTCGTTGACCAGTTTATTGAACGAGTAGCCGAAGACGCTGTTGGAGCGCAGGTTCTTGAGTCACTTGATCCAAGTCAACAACTTGTTGGACTCGTTCATCGTGAGCTCGTTAACCTCATGGGACCAGTGGATCACTCACTCAATCTTGAGGCGAGCAAAACGACTGTTCTTATGCTGTGTGGTCTACAGGGATCCGGAAAGACCACATCATGTGCCAAGTTAGCGAAACGCATCAAAGAACAGGGGCGTGAGGTCATGCTCGTTGCGGCTGACCTGCAACGGCCTGCAGCTATCGACCAGCTTGCAACACTCGGTCGACAACTCGATGTACCTGTTCATATGCCAGAGGGATCGACTGATCCAGTCGCAGTTTGCAAAGCTGGTGTGGCTCAAGCCAAGCAGTCAAATATTCCGGTTGTCATTCTAGATACTGCTGGTCGACTTGCCATCGATGAAGAACTCATGAAAGAGCTCTCTGCAATTGATCGAAATGTTGGCCCAGATCAGGCATTTCTTGTTGTTGATGCCATGACGGGTCAAGATGCAGTGAGAAGTGCCAAAGCGTTTAATGATGCACTGACGATCGATGGCGTGATTATGACAAAGCTTGATGGTGATGCCCGTGGCGGGGCAGCTTTGTCAGTAAAGAATGTAACTGGAGTGCCGATCAAGTTTATTGGTACCGGTGAACAGATTGAGGCTTTGGAGGAGTTTCATCCCGAACGAATGGCTGGCCGCATTCTTGGGATGGGTGACGTCGTTTCGCTTGTCGAAGAAGCGCAGAAAAAATTCGATCAAGATGAAATGAAGCGACAGGAAGAGAGGCTCAAGGCGGGAGAGTTCACGCTTGATGACTTTAAGAAGATGCTCACCCAGACTCGTCGACTTGGGCCACTCGGTAAGGTAATGGGCATGATTCCTGGAATGGGTGGTATGCAAGATATGCTGGGTAATGCAGATCTTGAGAAAGACATGAATCGTTTATTTGGCATCATCGATTCCATGACAGCCGATGAACGTCGCAATCCGTCCCGTGTCATAGATCAATCACGAAGACGGCGAATCGCTGCCGGGGCAGGTGTCCCACCCAATGAAGTCAATGATCTGGTAAAGCAGTTCGATGGTATGGCGGGTCTGATGAAGGGCATGGCTGGCCTCAGTGGGAAAGACCGAATGAGGGAAGTGCAAAAACTTCAAACACAGATGAACAATCCCGGTGCACGGCTTGGTCGACCGAAAGGCGATACCGGTAAGCGACTCACTGCAGAACAGCGACGGAAACTCAAAAAACAGCGTGAAAAAGAAGCCCGCAGGAAGAAGCGAGAGAAGCGGTCTTAGCAGGCTGAAACCACTCTTTGACGTCATGGTGAATAGAGTGAGACCATAAAAAAGCCACTTTTCAAGGGGTGGGGCTTGGGTTTAAGTATTTCTCAGGTACGCTAAGGGGCTCGAAAATCCCTACAGGAGAAGTGTGATCGTGGCAGTTGTTATTCGGATGAAAAAGATGGGTCGGAAGCACCGTGCCTTCTTTAGGATTTGTGCAACCGATAAAAGAAGTCCTCGGGATGGGCGGGTAATTGAATCTCTTGGTACGTACGACCCAAGTGTTTCAGAGACAGATGCTCGATGTACGCTGAATCATGCTCGTGTACAGCATTGGCTCTCAGTAGGAGCAAAACCCAGTGACAATGTTTCTGTACTCATAAAGAAGTATGGACCAGATGGTACGCATTTGAAGCAAATGGAAGAGGCGCGTGCTCGTCTTTCAATGCCAAGGGCCGTACCTGAAGCAGGACCGCCGGCTCCTGTTCCAGAACCACCCAAAGCGGAAGAGCAACCAACTGCTGATGCCTCATCTGAGGAAACGGCTGCCGATTCAGCAGCTACCGCCAAAGAAGAGACAAGCGATTCCACTGATGCAACAGCTGAAGCCACAGCATCCGACGCCTCAGATAAAGCAAGTGAAGCGAAGTCACCTTCAGAATCCGAACAATCATCTGGTTCTTGACACTTGATGCCAAAATATTCCCAAATACGCCAAGGCTTGGTTTTTCCGTCATGCGGATTGATATCCTCACACTATTCCCCGAGATGTTTAAGAGTTTCCTTGAAGGAAGCCTCATCGGTTCAGCACGCAATAAAGGGATTCTGGATATCCGGGTGACAAACATTCGTGATTTTGCACGAGGTGTTCATCGACAGGTAGACGACCGGCCTTTTGGTGGAGGTCCGGGAATGCTCCTTATGCCTGGTCCAATTGTTGAAGGCGTGGAGTCCATTCAGGGAGACGGTGAACCTGGGCATCTTGTCATGCTCACTCCCGCTGGTCGTCCACTGACACAAGAGTCTGTAGAGGCTCTGGCGAAACAAGAGCGTATTGTACTGATTTGTGGTCGTTATGAAGGTTTTGATGAACGCGTCAAGACAATTCTGTCACCAGATGAGGTGTCCGTTGGCGATTACGTGCTGTCAGGTGGTGAAGTAGCTGCAATGGTTGTTGTTGATGCTGTTTCACGTTTGGTTCCTGGGGTGCTCGGGTGTGGTGAAAGTGCATGTCAGGATTCTTTTTCAGGCTCTGAACGTCTTGTAGAAGGTCCACAATACACCAGACCCCGAGAATATCGTGGATTGGGCGTGCCGGAGGTTCTGCTCTCTGGAAATCATCGGAAAATTGCAGACTGGCAGAAAAAACAATCGGCTGAATCAACAAGACTAAGGAACGCACAAGTCACTCAACAGTAGAGTGTCATATGCAAACACTTAAAGAATAAAGGCGTATTTGAAAGGAAGTATCATGAGCCAGCAGATTATGGAAAAAGTAGAGGCTTCAAGTCTGAAGCCTGAGGTAGATGCATTCACTATTGGTGATACAGTTGATGTTCACACACGAATTCTTGAAGGCGAGAAGGAACGAATCCAAGTTTTCAATGGTGTTGTGATTGCACGAAGTGGCACTGGAACTCGTGAAATGTTCACGGTCCGACGCATTGTGGCAGGTGAGGGTGTGGAGCGAAAATTTCCCCTCCATTCGCCGAAGATTGCGAAGGTTGTTGTCAAGCGATCGGGTGTTGTTCGCCGTGCAAAATTGTATTACCTAAGAGACCGAGTCGGTAAGGCAACAAGGCTTCGAGAGAAGCGTCAGGAAGCGACTGTGGACGGTAAGAAGTCGCAACGAAAAAAATCAGCCGTGAAGACATAAGTAGAGAATATTTCTTCATGGATGCTCGTGACGCACTCGGTCGTCGTGGTGAGGACGAAGCAGCGAAGTATCTGAAGTCAATCGGTTATCGCATCGTTGGTCGACGGGAAAAAATCCTAGGAGGTGATATCGATCTCGTTGCACTCGATGATCGCACCGTTGTCTTTGTTGAAGTGCGAACTCGGTCTAACTTAAGGCATGGCCATCCCGTTGAAACCATTGACCGAAAAAAGCAGATAAGAATCTCTGATCTGGCAAATGCCTTTATTCAGCGTCATCAACTTCAGGATTGCTCGGTACGGATTGATGCCGTGACTGTTGTTTTTGAAGACGGCATGCCAGCGATTGAGCATTACCAGAATGCATTTGACAGCCCATAGGCTACCGTTGTATTTCCTGACAGACTGCCTTGCAGTGAGCGTGGAGTTCCTCTGTGTGGGTAAATGTTTGAAGCATGCCTTGAGGAAGCTTACTTGCCAATCGGGCCAGTCGAAAATTCATTTTCTCGGAAGGGGTCCGAGTGGTTATTTTTCTAATAAGCACTGAATGTACCTGTTCAGGATGCCGCCGTGCGACGCCAGTGTAGACTTCGGGATCGCGTTCACCTGAATCACCGATGAAGAGGAATTTGCGCTTCGGAAAGTCGGCAAGAATCTGTTCTATTATGCGTCGCTTTGAACGTTTTCGTGAGGGAAGTTTACGAAGAGGTGTTGAATCCTTGAGACGAAACAACTTGAGGTGCATTGAACCCGCTGGCAGGCCAGCATGCGAAAAGAAGTCGTACAGACTTGTTGAAAGTTGCCAAGGACTTGCTGAGACATAATGAAATGCAGCTCCAGATTGTTGGAGATGCTGAAAAACGTTTACCATCCCAGGTACAGCTTGAAACTCACGAAGGAATGTATTTGCAAGTAACGCTCGTCGATTGCCAACATCTGAGATTTTGACGGTGTCATCGATATCAGAAATAACAGACAGTCCTTCAGCATTAATGCATTGGATGGTTCCGCGTGCAGTAAAGGACTCAGGCGTGCCGTGTTGTTCAGATTGCTTCGGAGGGATGGTTTTTCCCTCATAGGGCAACCATCGGCACCCTGATGGCAACGTTTCAGAAAAAGCATGAAGTGTGTCATCATCGAGGATGATATTGGATTGAAAGTGACCACTTCGATCAGATTGGCCTCCATCATAGCTCTGGCCTGCAAGAGACAGTTGTATTGTGTGACCAGCGAGTCGTTGAACAAAAAAAGCGTTTGCTCGACTTCGAAATAAATCAGTATCAATCTCAGCATCCTGAACACGAAGAATTCTTTTCAGGACGGCTCGAGCAAATACTCTACGGCGACTCTGTTCGGGAAGGGGTTTACTGACCATCCCGGCAATATGTACCTGCCATTGTCGTGTGTCAGGAATACGTTGGGCATAGGTGGGGAATAGAATGATCATGCCAGCAAAATAGTGTATAGAACATAGAAAGAAGGGCCACCGAATACCATCAAACTCGAAGTATGGAGCATTGGCTTGCAAGCCGGCCCAACCGTTTTTACAACATTTGCGGACTGTAACAATTTCTCTCGGAGCGCAGCATGGGCGTCAAGAAGTCAGGTAAAGGCCGCCGAAAGCGGGGCCAAAAGAAGCGAAGAATGCGGGCGAAAATTCGTCACCGCAAGTAATTTGCCTCGCACGATCCATGGTGTAGGGTTGTTAGGCTTCGCGGAAGGTGCCGCGGGCTCAATATCTCCCGGCGCTACTTTGATACGTCGGTGAACCTTTCCAGGAGACGGATCGATGCGTTCGACGGAGTGGAGCAAATGTGCCCTGCTGGTTGTGCCAATAGTGCTGGCCGCCGCTGGGCTTTCTGGCTGTAAGTCACTTTCAGAGCGATATATTGCTTTGGAGGTTTGGAAATACGAAAGATGTTTTGGTCACCTTCCCCCCGGGTTTACGCCCCCAGGAGCACCAGCTCCAATAGCTGCCCCCCCAATGCGGACCTGTGGACAGAATGCTCCGTGTGCAAACGGATCAAATCCTTGTTGTGATCCATGTGCTGGAGCATCGATGGGGACTACGGTACCAATGGGGACGACGGTGCCAACGGTACCAATGAGTGGTGTCCCAACACCGGTCAATGCCGGCCGTCCTGTTGTCATTTCGGATGAGGTTGTATTGCCCGAAAGCTAGTGGATTCACTCAAAATTTTTTGAGTGAATCACTATGGACGTTATGAAGAAGCATCTGGAAATTGGCCAGATGCAACATCGGATCGCCATTGTGCAATGGCGCGTGAGACAACGTCTTTCATATCAGCGTATTGTCGAACGAACGTTGGCACATGTCCAAGTGATAATCCGATAAGATCATGGTAAACAAGTACTTGCCCATCACATTGAGGTCCTGCACCGATTCCAATTGTTGGAATCGTAAGTGCTTCAGTAATAGATCCCGCGATGTCGTGAGGTATACATTCAAGGACTACCGCACATGCTCCTGCAGCTTCTGCAGCCTTTGCATCAGCCATGAGGCATTCAACATTCCGCTGAATTCGATAACCACCCAACTGATGAACAGCCTGCGGTCGTAACCCAACATGTCCCATGACTGGAATGCCAGCTGCAACAATTCCAGCAATGACGTCAGATTGGCCAGCTGTTCCCTCCAGCTTGATAGCTTGGCAGTTTGTTGACTTGAGTATCTTTGCACACGATGCCACTGCCTTGCGGACACCAAGATGCTGAAGTGGGAATGGCAGGTCAACAATGACCATTGCATGAGATACGGCACGACTCACGATTTCACCGTGATAAATCATTTGGTCCAGAGTGGCTGGAATCGTGGAGTCATGACCAGCAATAACCATTGCAACACTATCGCCAACCAACACACAGTCAACACCTGCTTCGTCAACAAGTCGTCCTGACGGCCAGTCGTAGGCTGTCATCATGGCAATGGCACGCTTCTGTTGTTTGGCCGCAGCCAAATCAAGAACAGAGACTCTGCGATTGGGTCGAGAAGAAGGAACAGTCATAGGGAAATACGTCCAGAAAACTATCAAACTATACTACATGTCATGCTATGAATAGCAACTGAATACCCTGCATTGATGAGTGAGCAAACATATAAACACGACCTTGGTTTTCTCATAGGTCATTCATTATGAGGGATGTCTATGGGCTCATTGTAACAGTTAGATACTTTTGCACGATGCCTCACGAAGCGATCACTCAATGACAGCCCCGTTTAAACAAAGCATCAAAACATATGCTTTTTAAAAGCATATGGTCCTAGATGATGGTCGGGGTTGCGTTGGGTGTCGTTCATCTCAATCTTGCACGATAGACTGCGGCCAGCGTTATCCAGATACGATGTACTTATAAGAGTGACAGGTGCGGCAGTACAGGAAATACTGCAATCCAAACATTTTGTGCACGGCATAGTATCACTCGGACGTCATGAAAACCAACAAGATTCCTCAAGCGGATTGTGCACACTGCCGAGCGTATAAATTGTCGTGAAGGAAAACGATGAAGAGACATCCATGTCGTCCGAGTTAACACACGATTGGTAACCTGTGACGTAGAAAACCATCATTGCTTACAGCGATCGACCAGATGGCATTCATTTTGGTCGATCGAGAGTATGTGTAATCAGATGTCCCGGACAGAAAGGAACTCATTGTTCCGTCAAGGAATGTCAGATTCGTTTCTGAAGGTACTGAGATGAGAGTGAAAGTTTCATGCTTTTAGCTGGGTCACTTAAATGTGACGTCACTCAAGATTGTCCTCACGGAACCGCTTCCACCACCCTGAGAGAAAGTGCGTCGATGCCTGTAGCGGTCGCAAGTTATTCGGTAAGCCTCCTGGGGTGACGAATTGTCTCCCTCTCTTAACACCACGCACCTTCCTCACTTACCCAAAAAACGCCGCTATCCCATATGATGACCTTGCGGCGACCCAAGTCACCTCTATAATCGCGGGGTTTCCGTAGGAAACTCTCTTTACCTTGTGTTTTGGTGAGATGGTTGCCCTACACACGACCCTCGCGGGTGTAGCTCAGTTGGTAGAGCACCACGTTGCCAACGTGGTTGTCGTGGGTTCGAATCCCATCACCCGCTTTTGCTTCTAATGAATTTACGACTTTGTTTCCTGTTTAGAAAAGCTTATGTCCAGCACAACTGATACGTCCCCTGAGCAACTCGATGAAAATCAAACATTGACACTTGAGGTTGATGTTGAGAATGTCTCGACCTGTGAGCGAAAGGTAAAGGTCACGATCACACGTGAAGATATTGATCGAGCCTTCGAAGAAGCAATTGGTGACCTTATGCCAACGGCCCTATTACCCGGTTTTCGTCCTGGACGGGCACCACGTCGTTTGGTGAGCAGTCGATACAAGTCGGAACTCAAGGATCAGGTGCGTTCAAAGTTGCTTTCAGATGCCATGTCACAGGTTACAGAAGATCAAAAACTTGCCCCAATCAGTGAGCCAGACATTGATCTTGAAGCGGTTGTTTTGCCAGACGAAGGACCTTTGAAATTTGAGTTTGGCATTGAGGTTCGACCAGAGTTTGAGATGCCGAAGTGGAAAGGTCTTTCGATCAATCGTCCAAGTCGTGACATTACAGATGAAGATATTGATGATTCACTTGCGAACGTTCTTCGCGATCGTAGTCGGCTTGTTCCTTTTTCTGGTGAGCCGAAGACAGGAGATTTGGTTGTCGCAAATTTGCGCTTTCTTGATGGAGACAAAGTTTTGTCGCATGCAGAGGAGGTTGAAATTGTCGTCCGTCCAAAACTTTCGCTTGCTGATGCTGAACTATCAGGTTTTGATGCCCTTGTAAAAAATGCGAAGCACGGAGATACAGTCCAAGCGACAGTTACGATCTCCAACGAAGCCGCAGTTGAGGATTTGCGAGGCAAAGACGTCACTGTCGAAATAGAAGTGCTCGAAGTTAAGAAGCTTGAGCCACCAGAGCTATCCGCAGCGTTGCTCTCTGAACTCGGCGAATTCAAGTCTGCCGATGATCTGAGAACTGCCATTCGCAATCAACTTGAGAGTCAACTTGAATGGCATCGTCGCAAGCAGGTTCGACAGCAGGTCTCAAGCGCACTGACAGCATCTGCGGACTGGGAACTCCCGCCACAACTCCTCCGTCGCCAGGCTCAACGAGAACTCGAGCGGGCTATTCTTGAGCTTCGACGAAGTGGTTTTGATGATGACTCTATACGTCGGCATGTCAACGAATTGAGACAGTCAGCCATGGCAAGTACTGCTCGGTCCCTGAAGGAACACTTTATTCTTGAGCGAATAGCTGAGGAAACCGGCGTTTCTGACGTCCCATCTGATTATGACGAGGAAATTCGTGCGATTGCCAATCAGTCAGGTGAGTCTCCACGTCGGGTGCGAGCAGGCCTTGAGAGGCGTGGTCTCATGGATGTGCTCCGAAATCAAATCATTGAGCGGAAGACCGTCGAGATGGTGGAGTCTGAGGCAAAATTCAAGGATACGCCATTTGATTTTCCGAAGCCTGATGCCGAAGCCATTGATCATGCGGTGTGTGGTGTTGTTGTAGGAGAGGAGCAGAATTGAGATGACTCGTGAGTCTTTTGTTCCTCAGTCAGCTAGTGCATACGGCGATTATCAACGTCAGAGGACGATGACGCTTGGCGATCTTCTTTTGGAGAATCGCATCATTCTTCTTCAAGGTGAAATTTATGATGGAAACGCCAATGAATTGGTAATGAAGCTACTGTATCTCCAGAGTGAGAACAGGAGAAAAGATATCAACTTCTACATCAATTCTCCTGGTGGTAGTGTGACAGCGACGATGGCAATTTATGACACCATGCAGATTCTCTCCTGTCCTGTGGCAACCTATTGTGTGGGGCTTGCAGCAAGTGGTGGTGCTGTCTTGCTCGCCGGTGGTTCTCCTGGTAAACGACGAATTTTGCCACATGCAAAAGTCATGATTCATCAACCGTATGGCCAAGTAGGTGGTCAGGTGAGTGATATTGAGATACAAGCCGATGAAATCATTAAGACTCGAGAAGTTCTCAACAAAATTTTGGCTGGTCATACCGGGCAGCCGATTGAGCAAATAGCGAAAGATACGGACCGTGACCGCTATCTTTCTGCAGAGGAAGCAAAAGAATACGGTCTTGTTGATGAGATTCTCACTAAGCCACCGGTGGTTGAAGATGAGGACGAGGACTGATTGTTCGGCACTGAAGCGAAAGTATAGAAAATGCCCCTAATCCCATATGTCATCGAAAAAAGTGGCCGCGAAGAGCGGGCGATGGACATTTACAGTCGTTTGCTCAAGGACCGAATTGTTTTCCTTGGAACGCAAGTGAATGATGAAGTAGCCAATGCAATTGTTGCACAGATGCTCTTTTTACAGTCGGATGATGCAAAGGCAGACATCCACCTGTATATAAACTCTCCGGGCGGTAGCGTGACGGCAGGATTAGCAATATACGACACCATGCAATTTGTGACATGTGATGTTGCAACCTATTGCATTGGGCAGGCAGCTTCGATGGGTGCCGTATTGTTGACGGCTGGTGCAAAAGGCAAGCGCAGGGCATTGCCTAATGCGAGAATTATGATCCACCAGCCTCTTGCAGGCATGGAGGGTACAGCAGAAGAAATCATGATTCACGCGAAGGAATTTCGAAATGTGAAGCACAAGCTGAATAACATTCTTTTGAAACATACCGGTCATCCACTTGAAAAAATCGAAAATGATACGGATCGCGATCGTTTTATGTCGGCAGAGGAGTCAAAGGACTATCGTCTTATTGATGAAGTGATTGAGCATATGCCAGCACTGAAAGGTACATCGTAGGAACAGGGCGTTGGCCCCAATAATAAGGTTTTAGGTGGCAATGAGGCGCAAGGAGGCGCATCATGAGGCGTTACCAAATTTTTACAGTGAGCTGCTTAGCAGTTGTTGCTTTTTTGACAACTGTTGGTTGTAGAAGTGACTTCAACCAGCAGCTTCTTGAGCGTGAGCTGCGGCTGCAGGAAGATCAGATCTATCACCTGCAAGATGAGTTGTATGACAAATGTTCTAGGCTGGATCTGGTTGCTGCAGAGAACTTATCGTTGAAGAAGCAGTTAGGCATTGCAGACTTCCCGGAAAGCTCGCGTCGGCCTACACCTGCACAATCGTCAGCGTCTGGTATGAAAAGTGTAGATCCTCCTGCACTTGCCCCACCATTAATTGAGGATTTGCCACCCCCACCTCGTTCAAATGGAACAACGGAACAGGGACTGAGTTTTGGCGTCCCCGAAACCAGTGAAGACTCTATAAGTACAGAAACACCGGTTTTAGAGGGAGTGCCTCCCTTACCAATGAAAGAGGGTACATCACCAAATGACATCAACGGCACCTCTGGCAATGTCACAGAAACAGATGAATCGATGGTCAAACAACTCTCGTATGACCAAAGTGTAGTTGCGGGTTCAACGGTATCGCATCTTGTATTGAATCGAGAAAAAACAGAATGTCTCGATAGCGATCACGATGGAATCAGTGAAGCACTCACTGTCGTTTTTGAGCCCCGCGACAAGGATGAACGACTTGTAAGCACGGTTGGAGATGTTTCAATCGCTGTGTATGCTCCATCGGCATCGACAACGGCCTTTGATTCAGCTGGTGAGGGAAATCGCATCGCTCTCTGGGAAATACCTGCTAATGAGGCGGCGCGACATTTTCGTCGTACATCAGAGCATCGCGGATTGCATTTTGTAAGGCCATGGGAGCATGCTCTACCAAACGCCGATCACGTACGAGTGTTCGTACGCATGACAACGTTTGAAGGAGAAGTCTTCGAAACTCAGGGAACAGTGGAAACCCGCTAAAGTCGACTTGTGTCGATTAAAGCCCCTTGTTCTCTAAAAAATTGAGAAGGTCTGCGACGCGGTTTGAATAACCCCATTCGTTGTCATACCAACTTACAACCTTCACAAAGTTTCCGAGACCGATAGTATCCACAGCAGAGAAAATGGAGCTATGAGGATCACCACGCATATCTGTTGAAACAAGTGGCTTATCTGTGTACCGGAGGATGCCCTTCAAGGGACCGTCTGCAGCTTTTTTCATAGCAGCATTGATGTCCTCTGGAGGAGCATCTTTATTCAGTATGGCCGTAAAATCTACGACACTGACCGTTGGTGTCGGAACACGGAAGGCCATGCCAGTAAACTTGCCCTGTAGTTCAGGGATCACAAGGCCGACTGCCTTTGCAGCTCCTGTGCCACTTGGAACGATATTGAGAGCAGCAGCACGCGCATCACGAAGATCTTTTGCTGCCGTATCAACAGTCCGTTGTGAATTTGTATACGCATGTACGGTTGTGAGAAGACCACGATCAATTCCGTATGTCTCATGCAGTACTTTTGCGACTGGTGCTAAACCATTGGTAGTACATGAAGCATTCGAAATCACATGATGTTTCGAGGGGTCATATGCAGAATCATTAACACCCAGAACCATTGTGAGGTCTTCATTTTTTGCTGGAGCGGATATGACGACTTTCTTCACACTGTCACGTTTATGTGCGACAGCTTTTGTTGCATCAGTGAAGAAGCCAGTGCTTTCAACAACGATTTGAACATCTTCCGAAGACCATGGAATGGAACCAGGATCTCTCTCTGCAGATACCTTGATCTTTTTTCCGTCTACAACAAGATCATTTCCATCATATCCAACGTCACCTTTGAAGGGTCCGTAGTTTGAATCAAATTCCAGAAGATGCGCATTTGTTTTGGCATCAGTGAGATCGTTCAGGGCAACAACCTGTACATCCCCGTTGAGACCGTATTTCTCATAGATAGCGCGGAAGGTGAGGCGGCCAATTCGGCCAAAACCATTGATGCCAACACGAATAGACAAGGCGATTCTCCTAGAAAGGGTCGTGAAGAGTGAACACAACGCCGCCACGCAGCGGGTAGCGTTCCTCACAAGCAGAGAAAATATACCTTGCAATACGTGAACCGCTCAATCCACACGCAGAATTCCGCGGTTTCGTCTATCCTTATGAGGGTATGGCTGACACGATTATCCAACTTGAACAGGTTCGCAAAAGTTTTCATCTGCCTGGAGGCGAGTCGCTTCCAGTGCTTGATATAGAATCTTTTTCAATGGCCGCTGGCCAGCAGTGTGCTCTTGAGGGGCAAAGTGGCTCTGGTAAATCAACACTCCTGCATGTGATATCTGGGATTATGCGGCCAGATCAGGGAAAAGTCGTCATTGACGGTGTTGACCTTATGAGATTATCAGAAGCTCGGCGTGATCGGATTCGGGCTGACAGGCTAGGCTTGGTTTTTCAGCAGTTCAATTTATTACCTGGTTTTACTGCGCTTGAAAATGTTCTTGTTGCAATGTCGTTTAGTTCAGCCAGAGTGGATCGTCAGCGGGCGATAGATCTTCTAACATCCGTAGGCTTAGAAGATCGCATGCATCATAAGCCAGCTGAACTTTCTATTGGCCAGCAGCAGCGTGTTGCTGTAGCAAGAGCACTTGCGAATCGACCTCGGGTCATTCTTGCTGATGAACCAACAGCAAGTATAGATCCTGCCCATCAACAACAGGTTGTTGATCTGCTCAAGGACACATGTGCTCAATATGAGGTAGCCTTGCTTGTCGTAACACATGCACCTGAGGTTGCTGGTCAGTTTTCAACGAGGCTACGCCTAGAAAATTTTAACAGGGCATCGCAGTCAGAGGTATTACCATGACACTCTTGGGCATTGCCTTGCGGAATATTCGACAGCGATATCTCACAAGTGGACTGACAGCCCTCTCTCTTGCACTTGGCGTAGCGCTTGTAGTGGCCACTCTTGTAACAGGTGGCATTGTGAAGCAGGCTTTCGAGTCGGGTTCTGGCCTTGGATACAATATGATTGTTGGTGCGAAGGGGAGTCCTCTGCAGTTGGTGCTTAACAGTGTGTACTTCATCAGCAAACCCATTGAGAATATTTCATGGGATTTTTATCAAGAGTTTCTTCCGGCCAATGAGCGCCTCGACGGCGCAGACGGAATATTTGCAGCAAGTACAGCCACTGCCGTACCAATCTGTATGGGGGACTATTTTCGTAGCCACCGTGTGATTGGAACGAACGCCGCATTTTTTGACAAACTCAAGCGAGGAAGTGGTGAGCCATATCTGTTTTCTTCAGGCGAAAACTTTCGTAATGATGATTTCTTCGGAGGAGTGATTGGTGCAGCTGTTGCTCAATCACTCGGATTGCAGGTTGGTGATCCATTTGCACCGACACATGGTGCAGACGATGGTGCTGTCCATGACCCCTTTATGGTGCGAGGTATTCTTGCTCGAACAGATACTCCGATTGACCGAGGAGTCTTTGTGAATATGGAGGGTTTTTATCTACAAGAAGGTCACGCAAAGCCAGTTTCAGAAGAATCAACTGACACGAGTGTGGAAGAACGACCCCAGTCAGTGAAAAAAGAAGCAGCACTCCTTGAATCGAGTACTTTAGGTGCACGTTCCCATCCTGAGCCCTTGCCATTTGAGCAAAGAGAAGTGACCGCCATTCTTTTGGAGACAGCATCGCTTCCTGGCTTGCCTCCTGAGCTTACGAGCATGGGTTTGAGAACAACTATAAATGAGGGGCGCGAAGCTCAGGCAGCACTCCCCATTGCTGAGATTCGACAATTACTCGATCTTTTTGTGAAGCCTTTAGAGTTGCTACTGCTTTTAGTTACAACACTTGTTGTCATTGTTTCAGCGATAGGCATTCTTGTGAGTATGGTGGGTTCTTCACTTGAACGAAGTCGTGATGTAGCTGTTATGCGAGCACTTGGGGCAAGAAGATCACATGTGCTGACCACAGTTCTTTTTGAAGCTATTTTGCTGGCTGGTTTTGGTGGACTCGCTGGCTGGTTGCTCGGTCATGGAATCGTAGCTGCTATTGGTCCATGGATAACGACGAATGCCGGTGTTTCTGCCGGTCTACTTTCTGGAGCCTGGGCCGAAGCTTTTCTTGTTCCATTTTTGGTGGTGTTGGCAGTGGCAGCAGCGCTTATTCCTGCAGTGGCAGCCTATCGAACAGATGTAGCAAAATGGTTGCAAAGTGGATAAAAGAGAAGTGTGTTATGCAGTTTGACGATGTGTTGATCCAACCTGTATGCGTTCTTGAGTGACTGTCCCCTCACGTGTTGTTGGTGTGTTGTGAGACTGTTTTTATGAACATTCTAATTCGATGTAGTGTGATCGCGATGGCATGTCTTATGCCGTACGTGGCATCTGCGTGTCCTTTTTGTTCAGCTGTATCCCTTACTTTTTCTCAGGAGATTGCTCAAAGTGAGGCAACCGTCATTGCTGAACTTATAGAACCACCTCCGGCAGACGCCCTTTTGCCAACTGCTGAGGGACCGTTACCGAAAGGTAAGTTCTCCGTCGTAGAAGTACTCAAGGGCGGAGAAGCGATTGAGATGAACGGCCATGTAGGTGTTGATGCTGATCCTATTGAAACCATCTTTTTGGAGGATAAGCCAGTTGGCTCTCTTTATTTGCTTATGGCTGTTGAGCCTCCAGAATTGGTTTGGTCAAGCCCTATTCCGGTAAGTCAACGAGCAGTGGAATACATTCGACAGCTTTCTCAGTTGCCCGAAAAAGGTGCTGATCGCCTGGCCTTTTTTCAGAAGTATCTTGAGGATGAAGATGATACTCTTGCTCGGGATGCCTATGATGAATTTGCAGTTGCGCCTTACGATGACTTAAAAGTTCTCGAAGACCGCATGGACCCCACGCAACTTCTTGCGTGGGTTACGAATCCAGACGTTCAGACAAATCGGCGTCGGCTTTATGCAACGATGCTTGGAGTTTGCGGTACTAAAGCAGATGGGAAGACAATTGAGAGAATACTTGTCGGAGAAGACTTGAGTGAATCACAAGCTGAGGCTCGAAGTGGGCTTGATGCTCTCATTGCATGTTATATCACCCTCGTAGGTCCTGATGGGCTCGATCTTATTGATCGACTTTTTCTTGATCGACAAGGTCGGGATATCCCATTCACGGAAACATATGCAGCTGTCATGGCCCTGAGATTTCTCGGTGAGGAGTCGGAAATTGTTCCTCAAGATCGGGTGCTTGCTTCACTTCGTCTTTTATTAGACCAGCCAAAACTTGCAGACCTTGTGATTGCAGATCTTGCGAGATGGAAAGATTGGTCAGTTGTGGACAGATTGGTTGAACTGTTTGAAACAGCCACAGCAGAGAATATTTTTGTTCGTGAACCAATTGTGAATTATATGCGGACGTGTCCTCTTCCCGAGGCAAATCAGGCATTAGAAACCCTGGAGAAAATTGATCCGGATGCAGTTCGTCGAGCTGCAACAATGGCTGGACTCGCCGGCCTTGCCACTGCAGGTTCAGATTCAGAGGACGAAAATGATGTGGTTTCAGCAGAGTCAACAGAGGCATCAGCCATGGAGCCACAAGAGGGTGTTACAGATGCTGAATTGATCAACAAAGTACTACCTGTTCTGGCTGAAGAACACCCTGCAGATGAATTTGTTGTTCAAAAATCAAAACCAGAGCCACTTCCTGTGAAAACTCCTGCTAGCCGAAAGGCTCCAGCAGCGATGTGGTTCGTTTGGGTCGTAATTGTTGTGCTCGTAGGTATGATTTCAAGGCGCATGTTGCGTGCGAGTTCAACTGCACAGTAAAGTTTAGGGCGTCTTATGGCGACAGGCCTCTTCGATACATCCTCGTCTACCAAAAACCATGCGGATGGTTTTTCTGAAGATGATATCTATCGTTCGATCAGTGGTGTGACGATTGCATCGGTCACCCTTGCTGCGATGTCACCACTTGCATTTCTGAGTTGGTGGTTGTCGGTGGTTCCTATTTTCAGCATCGTGCTTGGTGTGATTGCTTTTCGGGATATTGTCAATCGTCCATCGGAATTAACGGGAAAAGGCTTGACCTGTCTCGCGCTTAGCGCCTCGTTTGTCGTTGTGGTCTCGGCTGTCAGCTATCACGCATATGTCTACGCCACAGAATTACCACCTGGCTTTCAACGATTAAGTTATGCACTGCTGCAACCACTTCCGGGAGATCCACCGACGGCTGTTCCGAATACCGCTATAGAAATGGAGGGTCAAGATGTGCTCTTGAAGGGATATATGTATCCGGGCAAGCAGCAGCAGGGAATTACACAGTTCCTTCTTGTAAGAGACCAAGGTGACTGCTGCTTTGGTGGAAATCCTAAAATAACGGATCGTGTACTTGTGACACTCGAAGACGGACTGAGTATTTCTTTTAACTCGCGACTGCGCAAGATTGCAGGTCGTTTTTTTGTAAAACCAATGGGTGGATCAGCAGTAGAAGGAGGCGTGCTCTATCACCTGGAGGACGCTGTACTGCGTTAGTATTTGGTGAGAGTACGAGTCAGATTCATATATATTGTTGTTGCTGTTACCCTGGTCGGCTGTGGTTCATCAGAGAACCTTCCACATCGGGAACCACAAAAAGCAGCCGGTGAAATTTCTAAGGATATACCTGTTCAAACGCCGGCCGCAGTTCCAGCACACGGTCCATTGAGAGATATCTCTTTTGATGACATTAAGTTTGAGATTGAAAAAGGGGATCCATTTACCTTTGATCTTTTACCAAAGCGAGTCACGGCGTTAGAAAATTCTAAAATTCGTATACGCGGCTATATACTCCCAAGTTTTCAGCAAAAAGGCCTTACCCAATTTGTACTTGTGCGAGATAACATGGAATGTTGTTTTGGGCCAGGTGCTGCGTTGTATGACTGTATTGTCGTTCGGATGCACCCAGGTAAGACAGCAAACTTCTCCATCCGACCAGTTGCTGTCGAGGGTACATTTCATATCCGAGAACTTCGAGGTCCAGATGGAACTCATCTAGCAATCTATGAGATGCACGGAGAAGATGTGCAATAAGATGTCGTATTCGTATACGAAGGGGACGCGTTTGACTCGTTACATGATCTTTGCCCAATGCACACACGAGAAAAAGTAGTCGGGGTCGCAATTGGATGGCTCTTGTGGGGAGCGGTTGCATCTGCATGCCCATTTTGTGATGTCGTGGGACGTTCCCTGAGTGAGCGTAGAGATCAATCAGCGGTTGTAGCCATTGGTGAAACGAACGGTACTGCAGTCCTTCGGAATGATTCGGTGTTGTATCAACCGTGGCAGATTATGAAAGTAATTCGTGGGACGTTTCAACAAACCAGTGAGATTATTTCTGCTCGCGTTGAAAAAACAGAAGAAGGTACGGGTATCGTATTTGGTGA
>CAXFJI010000009.1:0-19258 GCA_964003275.1 uncultured Planctomycetaceae bacterium | reverse complement strand
AGTGACGTTGGCACCATCAATACAACACTAGATGCAATCAACTTTATTGGCAGGTCCCATGTGGCGTATGCAATCCACACACTTGGACTCACCATGACACCCATGAACCAGAGAGCAAGGCCTGGCAGCAATGTAATGCCTGCGATGATGCAGGCAAGCACAAGACATTTTCCAAGGATATATTCCAGTCTACTGACAGGACGAGTGAAGTAGATCAGCCATGCCTTTGCTCGAAGATCTCGGGAGATAAGAGTTGGTGCTATGAGCCCAATCACAACGGCCAAAAGCAACGCCTGTGGGGCTCGGACGAATGCTAGCAATAATCGGGACCACACAAGCCTTCTTGTCCGTAAGATTTTTTCCTTTTCTGTTTCTGCTTCATTCACATCACTAGATTGACCAAGAGTATTTGCAAGCAAGGTGCCAAGCATGCCGACACCATCTAAATTGCGTCCCTTCTGAGCTCTTTCCTGCATTGATGAGAACCTCCCCTCATCAATGGCCTGTTCAAATGCGAAAAAACTCACACCGAAAAACAAGGCTGGACTCCATGCAAACAAGAGCGCACGCCTCAACCATCGGCTTGTCCATGCAAGCCGGATTCCCGTCGATGTAATGACACCCACAGCCTGGCCATTTCCACGACGGCGACCCGCCCAACCACGATACCCAACATCATGCAACGGCATGCGTGTCTTCCTCTGAAGAATGAATAGCCTGAATAAAGACCTCTTCCAACGGTCGATGGGCTTGCGAGAACGACTTGATGACCACACCACAATCTGCAGCTATGTTCCAGATTGCAGCAACACCTGATTGATCAGGTGTTCTTAACGTTATCACTCCACTTTGGATGATCGTAGCCTCAAGACCGACAGTCACAAGTTGTTTCACGAATCCTTCCAATGAGCCTGTCGCTTCTATCCGTGTCTCAGCAGACTTCGGACTCGTCAGAGAATCAATCGATCCTGATAATTTCACATGACCATCGGCTAAGACAATCACATGATCACAAATGGACTCAACGTCAGGAAGTACATGTGTCGAAACAAACACGGTTTTGTCATGCCGACGCGACAATGTCTTCAACCGTCCGAGCATTGCTCGTCGCTCAAGAGGATCGAGGCCGTTGGTCGGTTCATCAAGAATGACCAATTTTGGATCGTGCACGATAGCAGCAGCAAATGCGACCTTCTGCCGCATGCCGACAGAAAGGGTCTCAACAGAACGATACCGTTCCTGCCCCGCATCGCACCAATCGAGAACTTCATGAGCTCGACGCAATGCCTCTATACTCGGCAAACCCGATAATCTTGCTGCATAGCGAACCATTTCAACGGCAGCAAGCCCTGGGACCATGCACTCATCTTCAGGAACAACCCCAACGGCTTGTCTCACTTTTCGTGGATCAACATAAGGATCCATTCCATAGACTCGAACACTACCGCCGGCAAGCCGCACAAGGCCAAGAATTGAACGAACCAGCGTACTCTTTCCAGCGCCGTTTGGACCTACCAGCCCAGTAATACCAGATGGGACCTGCAGTGACACCTGATCAAGCACTGTCCGGCGGCCATACCGCTTTACCACGTCAGTAACTGAGACGGGTATTGCACTTGATGACTGCACGATGTTACCAGCCCCTTGTATCCGTGAACACTATTCCATCACTTCAACTTCTTTTGCTTTTGCAAGATCTCCCACCTGTAGCTCATACTTTTTTGTGAGATCCTGTACATCACTCTTTGTTGACTCAACATCATCTTCCGTCATCGTTCCGCCAGACTTTTCACTGTCAGTGGACTTGTTCGCATCTCGACGAACATTCCGAATGGACACCCGGGATTCTTCAGCAAGTTCCTTGATCCGCGTTGTCATTTTCTTACGAACATCCGTGGACAGCGCCGGGATCGTAATTCTGATCAACCGCCCATCACTTTGTGGATTGAGTCCGAGATCTGCAGCGTGAATGGCTTTCTCGATGTCTTTGATCGTGCTGGGATCAAAGGGACGAACCACGATTTGGTTTGGCTCTGGTGCCCCGACACTCGCTAGTGACTTGATTGGTGACTGAGAACCATAGACCTCAACCTTTAACGTATCGACAAGCCCTGGATTCGCCCGACCTGTACGAATACCAGCCAAAGCATGACGAAAGACTTCTACAGCCTTCTCCATTCGTTCCTCGGCATCCAAAAGAATGTCATCAGCCGACATGACCGATCTCCCGTACGAAAAAATCCACTGACAGAAAACTCTTGTGATAGTGTGACAGGTCGAATCCCCTACAGGCAAGCGCTGAGAAAATCTCAGGGGCTTTTCACATAAGCATGAGGGACCATTTGCAGTCCCTACAAGCAACTAGGGATTTGTTGGCGTAATACGAGTGCCAATCCCTTCTCCTGCGATTGCTTGTTCAATTGCACCGTTCTTGCGGTAATTGAAAACTACGATCGGCATTTCATGCTCCATGCATTGGGAAATAGCCGTTGCATCCATAACGCGTAGGTTTTGTTCCCGCACCTGTTGGTAACTCAGATCACGATAGAGCATAGCGTGTGGATTTTTTTCTGGATCATCCGAATAGACTCCATCCACCCGTGTTGCTTTCATCAGAATATCCGCATCCAGTTCAAGAGCTCGCTGAGCTGCTGCAGTGTCTGTCGTTACAAATGGGCTCCCTGTTCCAGCAGCCAAAATGACTATTCGGCCTTTCTCCAAATGCCGCTTTGCCCGTCGACGAATATAGGGCTCTGCAACACCGTCCATTCGGATTGCCGTCATGAGTCGGGTCTGAACACCCAATGACTCAAGAGCATCCTGCAGCGCGAGCCCATTAATCACCGTTGCCAGCATTCCCATATAGTGAGCGGTTGCTTCCTGCACCCCTGAATTCCCAGCCGTGAAGGAAGCCCCCCTCAGAATATTTCCGCCACCAATCACGACCGCTAATTGAACACCAGAGCCTGCAGCACGTGCTATCTCCTGAGCAATGTGGAGCACTTCCTGCATCGAGATGCCCCGCTCGCCCGTCCTGGCAAAGCTTTCACCTGACAACTTAAGCAAAATACGGCGATACGAGGCGACGCTCATGATTCCTCACTGAATACAGAACACAGGAGGTGTCTGCTGTAAGAACACTATCCACCAATTTTCCAGTTCGACATACCTTTCACATCAAGCCCTACAGACTTTGCAAATTTTCCAACCGACTGTTTGTCATCTTTCACAAATGGCTGCTCCAGAAGCACACACTGACTGAAAAAATTTCGAAGCCTCCCTTCGATCATCTTTGCAATGATATTCTCTGGTTTTCCTTCTTTCCTTGCCGCCTCAGTAAGAATTTCACGTTCTTTGTCGACAACCGCAGGGTCTAATTCTTCTTTTGAGACTGCCTGTGGATCGAGTGCGACGACATGCATTGCAACACCTTTTGCTGTCTCCGCAGCATCAGAGCCAGACACATCGCCAGACACTTCAACCAGTGCAGCTTTTGATCCATCATGATGAGCATATCCGCCACAGGGGGCATCAATTCGAAGGACACGAGACAGTTCAAATACTTCCCGCATCCGATTGAAAAGATCATCTTTGATATCACCTAACGTCTTCTCTGGGTGATCAATACTCTTCTGCTGGAGCAAATCTTCAGGGGTTTTGGCCCCAGGGCCAAGTGCAAGCGTCTTGGCAACCTCGTTACAGAAATCCTTGAAATCCGGACTGTTCGCTACCGGTGCACTCTCACACTTAAGTTCGATCATTGCACCAACCCCGTGATCCAAGTCTGTGAAGACCGCAAGACGACCAGTTGACGTTTCTCGATCGGCCCGCATGGCTTGCGTCTTAATCCCCTGCTTTCTGAGCCATTCAACAGCTTCATCTGTATTTCCGCCACATTCGGCAAGAGCCTTCTTGCACTCCATCATTGGAAGACCCGTTTTCTCACGAAGGGCCATCACTGCGGCGGCTGTAATCTGGGCCATATCTCTCTACTCCTCAAAATTGTGACAAAGAAAAATGATTTAGCCGCAAACGAACTTGGGCAACTTCCGAGAAGCCTGCAAGCACGTAGGACTTGAGTCCCGTTAGAAAAATGTCCTAACTATGACTTCACAGCTGTCGGTTTCACGTTCCCACGAGCCCGCGGAGTTGACTTCTTACCTCCACCCGAGTCAGCCCCTTCAGAGGAAGCCTGGGTCTCAGCAGCGATGTTTGCCTTACCTTCTAAAATTGCGTCTGCAAGACGAGAAGCGACCAACTCAATTGACCGAATCGAGTCGTCATTACCTGGAATGGGAAGATCAACAAGATCCGGGTCACAGTCTGTGTCAATGAGCGCGACCGTTGTGATGCCTGTTTTCCAAGCCTCATTAATCGCATTCTTTTCCTTTTTTGGATCGAAAACCACAATGCACTCAGGAAGCCTCGAAAGCGTACGAATACCACCAAGGTTTCTCTCCATCTTGCGAAACTCACGACGCAACGATGACTGCATTTTTTTCGAGTAGGTATCGAATTCCGGTGAGGGGAGCAATTTTTCAAGCTCTTCTAAACGAGCAAGGCGATTACGTATTGTTCTAAAATTTGTGAGCGTGCCACCGAGCCAGCGATCGCTGACATATGGCATTCCACAGCGTGCGGCCTCACGTGCTACAGCTTCAGCGCCCTGCCGCTTCGTTCCAACAAACAGCACCAGACTGCCAGACGACGCGACTTGCTTGAGATATTTTTTTGCTCTCAGCAGACCCCGAATGGTCTCACGAACATCGATAATGTGAATAAGATTTCGTCGGCCGTGAATATACGGCTTCATTTTGGGGTTCCAACGACTGGCACGATGGCCAAAGTGAACACCTGCTTCAATAAGCTCTTGGGCAAGCACGTTCGACACGCAGATTTTCTCGCTCTTCTAGGATTTTTTAGGGGGGGAAACGTCAGAACACTGTAAAAGTCCCAACACCGGAAAATATCGAGTTTTCCGCGTCTCTGTCAACGCACACCCCGCATCGCCGCCGCAAGCGTCACAGCCCGCCGAAACGGGCCCTCTAATAGGGCTTTACGATGCCCAGGAGGCTTGAATCACTGTCTCAGCCCAAACTAAACTGCGAAGTTCTGTCATTTTGTGTTCATTTCACCCATCAATACACCTAGCCATGCGCCACGTCTTGTCTGCCACCGTTCAGAATGTCCCTGGAGTTCTTGCTCATATTTCCGGCATGCTCGCCTCACGCGGGTACAACATCGACAGCCTTGCTGTGGGTGAGACGGAGGATCCAGGTTTTTCAAGAATGACCTTTGTGCTCAAAGGTGATGACCGCATGCTTGAGCAGGTCCGTCGCCAACTTGAGAAGATCGTTACGGTCGTTCACGTGGATGACATTTCTTCTCGAAATTATGTTGAGCGTGACCTGATGCTCATCAAGGTGACTGCTGAAGCTGGGTCACAACGATCACACATCAAAGAACTCGCCGAGATATTTCGTGGACGCATCGTCGACGTCGCGGCCGATAGCGTGATTGTTGAGATTTCCGGAACCGAAAAGAAAGTGGAGGGTTTCATCGAATTGATGCGACCTCTGGGTATTCTCGAACTCGTTCGTACTGGACGTATCGCGCTTGTTCGGGGAAGCCCTCCCACGAGAGAACTGACAGAAGCTGATGACGGAGGCTGTCCAGCTGACGCAAACGACCCCCAAAAATCCCTGCCCTAATTTTTCACTTACCTCGCCTGGAGAAAACTGTGCCAGCAACTATTTACTACGACCAAGATGCTGATCTAAAAGACCTTGAAGGAAAAACGATTGCCGTTATCGGATATGGAAGCCAAGGCCATGCTCAGGCTCAGAATCTCCGTGACAGTGGCCTGAATGTTGTCGTTGCTCAGCGACCTGGAGGACCGAATTACGATCTTGCCAAAAGCCATGGATTTGAGCCTCTCTCTGTTGAGGACGCCGTCAAGCAGGCAGATGTAATCAATATCCTGCTCCCTGATGAACTTCAGGCAGATGTCTACAAATCCTCGATCCGACCACATCTTAAACCTGGTGCTGTTTTGATGGCGAGTCATGGATTTAATTTTCACTTCAACCAAGTTGAGCCTCCAGCAGGCCATGATATTTTGCTTGTAGCACCCAAAGGCCCTGGCCACCTTGTTCGTAGTGAATATGAAAAAGGCGGTGGCGTTCCATGTCTGATTGCCTTGGGCAACGGTGCCAGTGAAACAACGAAAAAGATTGGCTTAGCATACGCAAAAGGAATCGGTGGCACCCGTGGAGGTGTTATTGAAACAACAATTGCTGAAGAGACTGAAACAGATCTTTTTGGCGAGCAAGCCGTTCTCTGTGGTGGAGTATCCGAACTGATTAAGGCTGGTTTCGATACGCTGGTTGAAGCTGGTTATCAGCCAGAAATGGCCTACTTCGAGTGTCTTCATGAAATGAAACTGATTGTGGATCTTCTGTACCAAGGTGGCCTAGAGTACATGCGATATAGCGTGTCCAATACTGCAGAGTACGGTGACTACACTCGCGGGAAACGTGTTATTACTGAAGAGACCCGAGCTGAAATGAAAAAGATTTTAGATGAGATTCAGTCGGGTGAATTTGCTCGTGACTGGATCCTTGAAAATCGTGGTGGAGCAGCCATGTTTAAGGCAACTCGACGACGTGAGCGTGAACACAAACTCACAGAGACTGGTCGTCAACTTCGTAAAATGATGAAATGGATTGAGAGCAAAGAGGTATGACATCCGAAGAGCATGCAGCACGAGCTTTATATGAACAACTCCAACCAGGAGATCGAGTTGAAGTTGTGCATGGCGTAACCGTGGGTTCAAGTGCAGCATGGAGTACCGCTACAGTTGGCCAGGTTTTACGCCGCGAACGCCGGAGGCATGGTCTTCACTTCCGTCGAAACCCTGATGACAAGGTTTACAGTGACGTACTCATCCTCTCACGTGATGATGGTGAACTCACCACAGTAACCATGGATGAGTTCACCCGCCTGCGAAAACTGTAAGGGTCACAAACGTATGCAACCCGCCCTTATCAATGGACAGTGGCGACCAGCGGAGGCCGTTGATTCCTTCAGGGCCTTCAACCCCACGACAGGTAACGAACGTTCAGATGTCTGGCCCATTAGTGGGGCATGTGACATCGATGCGGCTTTGACTGCTGCTGTTTCAGCTGCCATTGAACTCCGATCGATTCCAGATGCACAGCGGGCTCTGTTTCTTGAACGATATGCATCTCGATTAGAAAAACGCACTCATGATCTCGTGAAGGCTGCTCATGAAGAGACGGGGCTTCCTGTCTCACCACGACTCGCTGATGTTGAAATGCCCCGGATGCTCGATCAACTCATGCAGGCCGCTCAGGCGACACGAGAAGGCACATGGCGCATGGCCATGATTGACACGGCCAAAAACATTCGTTCTGCGGCATTTGGATTAGGTCCCGTACTCGTTTTTCCTCCAGCGAATTTTCCGTTTGCCTATGGATGCCTTACCGGAGGTGACTTTGCATCTGCGATTGCAGCTGGCAATCCTGTGCTGGCAAAAGCTCACCCGGGACATCCAAGTGTATCTCTCATCGCAGCAGAAGAAGCGGTTTCTGCATTGAATGAAGCAGGCCTCCCTCCCGCAACAGTCCAGTTGTTGCACGGCATTCCTGCCGACGAAGGGTTGAGATTGGTTGCAGATTCACGTGTTGGAGCCATTGGCTTTACTGGAAGCCAACATGCTGGCATGCAACTGTTTGCAGCTGCAAGTGCCGCCGGCAACGTGATGTGGGTGGAAATGGGAAGCGTCAACCCTGTTGTCCTACTCCCAGAAGCGATTGAAGAACGAGGTGACCATATTGCAAAAGAGTTGGTTGCAAGTGTTACAGGCTCGTCTGGTCAAGTCTGTATCAAGCCTGGGATTGTTTTCCTTGTTGATGATCAAGCTGGAAAGAACTTTGTACGATGCATTGAAAAAGAATTTCAATCACTTGATCCTCAGGTTCTGCTGAATCCTCCAGGGCGTGATCGACTGTTTACAAACATTCATACTTTGCAAGAAGCTGGTGCCGTCCAGATTGTTGGCAACAACCTTGAAGGATACATTTCCTCAGGTCCATGCCTCAGTATTCCTACTCTTCTTACAGCAACTGGAGATACATTCTTAGCTGACCCTAATGCACTCCTTGTTGAAGCCTTCGGAAATGCCACACTTCTGGTTCGGTGTGATTCCCTTGAAGAACTCATACAATGTGTGCCACATATTCATGGCTCACTCGCCGCGAGTATCTACTCAGCCAAGAACCATCGAGATGAAATTGCCTTTCAGCAAGTCATACCGTTCCTGACCAAACAAGCAGGACGCATCGTGGAAAATCGAATGACGACTGGCATGGCTGTAGTGCCTCCAATGCAACACGGAGGCCCCTGGCCATCAGCTGCACCACCTTTTTATTCAGCTGTCGGCATGCCATGGACAATCCTCAGGTATGCTCGTCGAATCTGCTTTGATGGCTGGTCCCAAGAACATTTACCTGATTGCTTGCGGAACACACCAACCGGTAGCCAACCCTGGCGTTTCATTGATGGTCAGTGGATTCAAAAAGACTAGCCTATGTCGAGTGAGTACGGCATACACGCTGTTTGTTGGCTCTTTCTTTAATGTGCACTACACGACTCGTGCTATGACGCACTTCAAGTACTCACCTTCAAGGCAACTCACACTCACAGGATGATCAGCCCCCGCTCCATTAACTTCAAGGAGTTGTATTGTTCGTGCGCTGCGTTGCGCAACACCTGCAAGCATCATAAGAAAGTCATCACGCGAGACTGCTCCAGAACAACTGTTCGTGACCAGTATTCCACCTGGTTCCAAGAGATCCACTGCCAAACGGTTAATGCGATGGTATGCTCGAATAGCCTCTTCAAGCGATGCTCTACTTCTGGCAAATTTTGGCGGATCCAAGATGATCATGCCGAATGATTGACCTGATGACTTGAGTACATCAAGTTTCTTAAAGGCGTCGGCTGTTTCAACAGAAATGGTTGTCGCGCCGTTGAGGTCGGCGTTTGCTTTTGCAAGTGCTGTCGCTTTGGCACTGGAATCAACCGCGAGTACTTTCGATGCATGTCCATTCATGGCGCATGCCAACGAAAAACCGCCCGAATAACAAAACATATCAAGTACTTTTCGGCCACGGGCATAGCGAGCGACTGCTTGACGATTCTCTCGCTGATCCAAATAAAAACCAGTCTTTTGTCCCTCGGTTAAATCAATCCCAAAGCGAAGACCATTTTCCGTAATAAAAACTGGGCCGTCAGGAGCGGCACCACGAATGACCCGATCAGGGAGATGGAGTCCTTCTAGTTTTGATAACCCCCGCTCTGCGCCTCGAAGAAGAATACCTTTGGGTGAAAGAAGGTTCTCTACGATATCGCATATCGTTTCAATACGGACAGACATGGCAAGCGCTGTGATCTGAACACTCAGAAACTCACCATAGCGATCAATAATGAGCCCTGATACGTTGTCTCCTTCGCTGTTCACAAGCCGACAGGCATCTGTTTGATCACTGAGTCTAAGCGATTTGCGCAGTGCAACTGCTGACTCCAATCGTGAACGCCACAGTGACTCATCCAGTTTTATCGCTGCGTCAAAAGCATAAAGACGCACACGAATTTTACTCGATGCATTCCATAGACCACGCGCAATATACAGACCGTCATGAGTCACCAGATCAACAACATCGCCATCGGCTGGTGTACCACGAGTCTTCGATATTGCAGATTCAAGAACCCAGGGATGCCGACCAAAGAACGGCCGTGCTCGCCTTGGCTTAAGGACAACGGTTGCTGTCGGCAGGCCGACGTCACTGTGTTGATGCTCAGAAACATTTTGTGTCATGTTCCTAATGTACCACCAGCCCAGATCACATGCTGAGAAACATTTCAGACAGGACATACCAAGGCAGATTAGCTATTCACTACTGAAACATTCGATGGAGTCCTGACGCAAGAACTTCGAACCTTGATATGGACAAGGACCATCCCATACACAAACCGAAGGTTCCATCATCACTCCAAGCAATTGCTCACTTGTGAAGCACAACTACCCTACATCATGCTTCAAGCGTGTTGTGTAGCGTGATTGGCTGGCTCCGGGAGCACATGCGGCGCAGGAAGTTCATCACTTCCCGGATCCGTTTGTACCGTCTTTGCTTTTTCCTTGAGAGCCTTCTTCTTTTCAATCCTCAAAATACTCCAACTAAAGACTGTACCCAAGGGACCTGCGAGTAAAGCTGGCAGAAACACAAGGTTTCCGATGAGCGCCACCGTCAGCATCGAGAGCATCATATACCCAAATCGTTGTGTCGGACCAAATGGTGACAACGAGAACACGGCCAGGCCAATCCCAATCACACCCCAACTTTGATACATTGCTCGAGCACACCCTTTATATGCAAGCATGGTTGATTGCTTACGATCAAGTCCATCAGCAATACCACGACGAAACCACAGCATGAAGTGAACAACGTCGTCGACTGTCACTCCAAGCGCAACGCTCGGGGCCATGACTGTCCCAATATCGATAAGGAGTGTTCCAATATCATATGTTTTGAGAAAAGAATGCCCCCATCCCATGCCACCAAATACAATAACTGCAGGGAATGCCGCTGGTAATAAAAGAACAAGACCTGCCGATGCTGCCCGGCAAAGAAGAATCATCACGGCTACGATAATCGCAAAATCCCAAATGAAGCCAACCTTTAGGCCATCAAGCAGAGAGTGCTGTGCTTTGTACACCAACGGCACCAAACCAGTGTAATCAACAGATACACCCTTCACTCCATCCGATGTAAGATCATCAAGAATCGGATCTATTTTCTTTTGTAAGTCTGCCTTGAAAAGAGCATAGTCAACCTCTTTGACAGCACTGACACGGGCACTAATACGCCACAGTTCCTGATCAATTGCTTCACCATCCGGCAATTGTTTCGCCTCACGCAAATAGTCTTCTGCAAGGAACTCGTGACGGTGTGCAATCAGCCTACGATTGAGAACACTCCTTCGGGTACGGGCACCTAAGCCAAAGACTCGGGCAGCCGCTCCACCCATACCTGATCCACTACCACCCACATCGAGACTTCTACCAAACGTGACCGTAGACAGCGAGCTCCCAACCTCATCTAACGCACCAATCTCTTCCTGTATATCACCAACAAGTTCCATGCGCTCAAGAAATGTAAGGTCGCATGTCTGTTGGTCGATGCGGATAAGAATCTCCATTGGAACAAGTGGGCCTAACTTGTCTTCCAGCCATTTATAGTCAAGGCGTATTCGAGCTTGGGGAGAGAAGAGTCGCATCAACTGAACACTGCTCTCTACCTTCGTCATGCCATAGGCAAATCCGCCCATCACTAAAAGGCAAAGTGTTGCAACAACACCGTTGTATCGAGTGATCAACTGCCCAACTCGCCACCATGGACTCGTTTCAATCGGCTTCCACCCACCATCATCACCATCATCAGCGAACTTACCGAGCTTGAGACGGGGAGGAAACAACTCCAATGCCGCTGGCATAAACGTAATCAATATGAAAAAACTGACCGCGACACCAATTGAGGAAAAGATACCAAACATCTTGATTGGCACTAACTCACTAACGGCAAGTGTTGCCAAGCCCACTGCTGTTGTCCCAGTGGCCAAGGAAAGTGGCAGCAAAGCGTGATGCACTGCTCGCCCAGCTGCACCCTCCTGAACACCGGTTTCAGCGAGTTGATCACGATAGTAATTGGCAAGGTGAATGGCTCCGCTTGTTGTTGCAACATATACAAGCGAAGGCATGGTCAAAAGAATTGCATCAACTGGATAACCCGAATACCAAACAATCGCCAAGCTGGCAAACATACTGTACACACCAGACGCGAGTACGAGGGCAACTAATGCCTTGCTCTTAAGGCTCCACCAACTCACAAAAAAACCAACAACTAAAGAAAGACCAAAAAGGAGTGTGACACTCGTCTGACCAGCTCGATCAATCGACACATTGTCTACTGGTGGGCCTCCCATGTGGATATCTTTTTCTGCTATTCCACACTCCTTCGTTGCCACTTCTTTGATGAGATCAATGGCCCCATGGAGATTTGCTCGCGCGACGTCTGAGAGCGTCAACACAAGACAGGTCTGTCGCTGATCGATGTCATCAGGACCATCTTGAGGAGCACTTCCGATGATTGCTCCGGTTAATCGACGAACGGCTTCTTCTGGTTCAAGGTTCAGTGGTGGAGCAGTCATCCGAGCAACAGCCCGCGGACCTGTCTGAGCTGTTTTGTAATACAGTGGACGCTCGATTCGAGAAGCCTCTTCAGGAGGTGGCAAAAGCTTAAGAGCAAGCAATTCAAGCCGTGGATCTGACATGGTGCATCCGTCCCAACTGACCAGGATAAACTCCTCACCCTGAAAGTTGTGCCGGAAGAACCGATACGTCTGAGTCTCTGGATACTCAAGCGGCAACCAACCCTTTACGTCATTACGATTATTGCCCTTGGCCTTGATTGCTCCCACCATGACCATGGGCAGCAAGAAGACCAGCGCCGCCATAATCCAGACGCTATATCGCTGATAGAAATTTGGGCCGTGGTTCAAACCGTTGTGTGAGGTCATGCCTGAGAGCCAAGGGGAAGTAGGACTTGCCTACATTTATTTCAATAGTCAACCGTACAGAGCCTTGAGCAACCAGTCCATATCTATCGACGCAAAACAGCTATTTTCTCAACTTCCACACCCGACACAAGTGTTTTCTGGGGAACAGTTTCCGCCAATGGTCGACTTGTTGTGACCCATACGACCCTTCCGACACCGTAAAACTTACTTTGTTGACGCAGTTTCACTAGCCTCAAATCCGCATGATTTATGCGATCCATCACAAAAAGGACGTTGGCCACTATGACCACACCGACACAGTGCAACAGCACGTTTTCTCTGATTTTCCATCACAAATGGCTGCCCAAAAGCGTCGGTCACTCTCAAAACAAGGGGGGAGGAGCCTAATTCTTGTTCAGGCATTTCAACCACAAATGGGCCATTTTCTCTGCATCGAATTGTAATCACTCCAGGTGGTGTTCTGTACGGCTTTTTATTTCCTCGTGATACCGCATCGTGGTGTTCACTCATGCCTCTTGACCTTCATTCGGATTTTGACGTGAGTCATCCCCTTCTGATTCCACAACCTCCACACGCAATCGGATCCGTGTTGGAAGTTGAGTTGCACCGTTTGTGGATGACGGACGACGAGCCAATGCTTGAGATTGATTTGCATTGTCTGATGTCGGTGGACCCTTGGCGAGAAGTGCAGGGGATACAACCTCAAGCATTGTCGGTGATGCTATAAATCGATCAATCAACGCATCAACTTCTGCCGGTGGACCCGAGACAACCAAACTGTCTATCTCTTCCTCTCCTTCAACGGGCTTCTGATCACTCTCAATCCTTAAGCCACTCGCGGCCAACAAGGACTCCATCCGATCTCGTCCCTTCTCGTCACAAACAATTACCTGAAGCACACGCTGATTCTCCGGCACCGCAGCGGTTGACTGAATACGTCGTATCACTGCATTGAGTAATGCTTCTTCATGAATCTGGTTCACCTCCGCCCATATATCGACCGCACGTTGTACTGCTACCGCCTGACTCACATTAGACTCTGGCTCCGGCTCAGAACGATTTAAGAAAACCGCCAACGCAAGCCCTGCAATGAGGGCAACCGTAAAGGCCCTCCAAACGAACCGACGATTAGGGTCTTGATGGGAGTGATGTTCATGAGCTTCCTCGGCGTCGACGTCTGCTTCAGCACGTTCCTCTGAAATTCTTTTATCTTCGAGACGATTCCACTCTGCCTGAATTTTTGGATCAACAGCAGACGGCTGAGAAGCTTTTGTCGAATCGTCCATAGCAACCCTACATCAATCTTTGAGAGGAACACGTACCGTACGTGCTCCAATCCACCACCACAATAACGTGGCTAGTAAAAATAACATGACCGATATCAGTTGGGAAATCGATAATGGTGTTCCAAGGGCTGGAGGCTCATCGATGCGAATCTCTTCTAGGAGTATTCTTGAAAGTGGATGGAGGGTGAGAATAAGTGCAAAAACCTCTCCTTCGCGCTTTGCAAACGGTGTGTAAGCAATTGAAAGTCCTGCCAGTAAAGCTGCATCAAGAGCTGCATACAACTGTGCTGGATGTATTGGCAGACTCCAGGGTTGTGACACCTGCCCAGGAAGTTGAGACAGAACACCGCGTTGTATTTGATCCATCCAAGGAGGGCTACCTGGTGGAAAAGACACAGCCCAAGGAAGGTCACACGGCCCTCCATAACAACAACCATTGAGAAAACAGCCCAGTCTCCCAAGCGCAAGACCAACCAACATCCCAGGAGCAATACAATCAGCAAGCTTCAGGAGAGAGAGGTTGCGTCGTTTTGCAAACCACCAGGCCGCCACTGCGGCCGACGGCAGTGAACCAAAAACCACCAAACCGCCTGAGGGGATATTGATCACATCGATCATGCTTTCAAGAAATGAGCGACCAGCGGGGAAAAAATTTTCCCAATACTCGACAACATAAAAAACTCTCGCGCCCAAAATGCCGGACAAGAAAATCTCCATCCCCAGTGCAAGAATCGTATCCGCATCAAAACCCATTGATCGTCCGCGTGAAATCGAAAGCCAGATTCCAGACGCTGCAGCAAATAAAAGCATGACTCCATAACCGCGAATCGGAATGCCCTGCCCATCATTGAGGGCTGGTAATACAAAAGACACTAAAGCCATGGCAACGATGAGCGGCCCACCAAGAATAGAAAGTGCAGACTTCCAGCCGTGCTTTCGCGACGCCATCACTACCATGACACTGCCAAGTACTGTCACGATGGCCAGCAACACACCAATGCCAAAAAGTGGAATGAACCTTTCTCCCCATTGAATATGCGTCGGTATGTGAAAAAGTGTTGTGAGCATTTATTTCTCGCTCTCATGCGAGAGAAGACAATTATCGATCAGACGCGTTGTGCCGATATGACCAGCTACCAAGGCAATTTTTTGGCCAGTGCATTGAGTCGGCTTCAGTGATTCAGCGTCCACAATTACCGCGTAATCAACAGAAAAACCTTGATCCTCCATAGTCTTTTTCATGACAGACTCAATATCAGCCAACGGCATATTGGCTTGCCAAAGTTCTTTTGCTTTCTCAAGTGCATGCACAATTCCAACTGCACGACGACGCTCATCCGATGAGAGGTAGCTGTTGCGAGAACTCATCGCGAGCCCATCCGCCTCTCGAACAGTGGGACACACCACAAGTTCGATTGACAAGTGCAAATCCTCGATGAGTTGTTTGACAACCCGTGTTTGCTGCCAATCTTTTGCGCCAAAATATGTTCTATGCGCCGGCACCAGATTAAATAACTTAAGGACGACAGTTGCCACACCTGAAAAATGTCCTGGGCGAATCAGGCCTTCCAACGAATCTCCAACTTCACGAAGAGCAATGTTTATTGAATCTCCGTGCGGATAGATATCCTTGACATCCGGCGTAAAAATCCATTGTACATCTTTTGTTTCAAGCAATGTTTTATCAGCCTCGAACATTCGCGGATATCGCTCGTAATCCTCATTGGGACCAAATTGACAGGGATTTACAAATACTGATACGGCAACCACATCAGACTCTTCTACCGCTTTTTCAACAAGTCTGAGATGACCTGGATGCAGGGCCCCCATTGTTGGAACGAAACCAACTCTCTTGCCAGCTGCACGAGCTTCGAGAATACGAGCTCGCATTATTTTTGGGTCACGTATCGTTTCAGCCATTGTTCACACCATTGCTTCCACTGCTGCAACAGCCTCTGCTTGTGCCTGAATCTGATTTTCAGCATCAATCATTACGATGGCCTTAGGCTTTAGATGTGAATGATACGTAGGATCAAGGGCTACTTCTATGATTCGTTGTTGCATTCTTGCCCTCTCCGGAAAGGACGAAAGGCGAACGGCTGGCGCAACAAGCAAAAAAAGGACATGGGGCGGGGAAGACGAAACCGTGTGCGTTGCAAAATCCTTGAGAAACACGTCTCGTTGCTGAGCTGTAAGTTTTTCATGGGCAGCCAGAGAAAGTGTCTCGAGCCAGAAGTCTGTGACTATTCCATGTTCACATTTGTTTTGTTCACCATCCATGGCCTGGAGCATGCGCAGCAGTATTTTAGACCATTCTGTTGATGAGGCATCAACAGGAGGTAGTTCTACAGGCGCATGAACGACGGCTCCAAGCGATGCGTTTGCAACAGCGCGTGTCACCTCGATCACACTCTGACACTCTACACCGACAACGGCTATATGTGGATTTGCTGTCTGGATGTTCGCCAGAAGTTCATTGAGTGTGCATGCGGATATGGGATGCCAAACATCACCAGCAATTTCAACACATGGCTCAAGAACAAATCGACGTGTTGACATCCGCGGATGGGGTATGGTGAGAGATTCTGAATTGAGAATGAGATCCTCATACAAAAGCAGATCCAGATCGACTGTGCGAGGACCCCATCGCTCACTTCGGTTGCGCTGAAGTGTATTTTCCAAAGCATGCAGCACGGAAAGCACATCCTGTGGAGAGAGATCGGTCTCGATAAGGCAGGCTCCATTAAGAAATGATTCCTGACCAGATGGACCACCAATCGGTACCGTTTCTTTCCAACGACTTACTTTCCGCAACACCACTCCCGGCATGTAACGCAGGAACTCAATCGCACGGTCGAGTTGTTCCCGACGAGGCCCCATATTTGAGCCACATCCAATAAGGCATTGCGCCATGGCCAGTTCCATTCAGCGACATTCGCTTCAGGGAAGTGTACAATTTTTGTCACGACAGTAGGTGACTTTTCAAAAACGCGTACATCTGAAATATCATTTCGAAACCGGAGGGGACATCCATTTCACGACCAAGGTCGCCGACTGTCGATCCCTCTAGTCGTCGCCCCCCAATACTTCGAAATCAAATGTAAGCAGTAGAGCTCCTTTTGAGAGAGGCAACCTCATATCGGCGTATGAGTTTATCTCCAACATCATCGCGACCCACAAGCAACTGCAAGACGTTGAAAGACATGCGCTATTCTGTGATCGTTCACGATGTTGTCAAGCACTTACGTTGATCAAAAGAAATGTTTTTGATGAAGCAGTGCATCTTTCCCGATAAAACAATTGATTCCGACTTAAATTTTTTTTTGAACTTGTACATGTCATAAATATTCAAAACCGTATCTGCTCATGGGCTCTGACGTTCACTGATGATGCAGAACCAAAAAACACATAAAAACAAGTGTGATTCTTCGGCTTGTGATGCGAGTCATGGTTTTTATACGGTTTGAATTTTCGGTTGAGGCTTTTCATAAATGAGTGAAAATTTTTCGACTCTTCAAGAAGATGATGATTTTCCCGTTGATTCCCTTGCAGGGCTTGACGCTTCTGAAGAGGACTCACGTGAGCATGACAGCCAGGATACGAGCGCGATCTGTGAGTCGTCAGAAAACACATATTGGCAGATTTCTCGAACACCGCTCACAAGTCTGATTTTTTCCCTCCCGCTCATCCTCATGTATGAAGGTGGCGTGATTATTCTTGGATACGGATCCCCAAGAAATGGTGCCGATGTGTGGCTTCGACAATTTCTCGACCAAATCGGTTTTGGTGCCTATTTTCTTCTCCCATTTCTCACAATTGTGGGTCTCCTCGCCTGGCACCATATTGCTCACGATACATGGCACTTTCGGGCTGGTATACTGCTTGGAATGGCTGCTGAAAGCCTACTGTGGGCTTTTTTGCTGATTACGATCGCAAACCTTCATGAAACCTTCTGGACAGTTGCTGTCGATAATGCCCCTCTTGTAAACCTGCTGAGCCGTTTTGTGGGGTATTGCGGCGCCGGACTGTATGAAGAAGTCCTTTTCCGCCTAATCCTTCTTCCAACGCTTATATGGCTTCTACGACGATGTGGGGTGACACCTATTTCTGCCGGTGTTTGCGCAGTTTGTACGACGAGTGTACTTTTTAGTGCTGCGCATTACGTCGGCCCCCTCGGAGAACCTTTCTACCTCTACAGTTTTACGTTTCGAACGCTGGCCGGCTTATTTTTCTCAACACTTTTTCTCACCCGTGGATTTGGGATCACGGCCGGCAGCCATGCTACATACGACCTCCTTGTTGGATTGAGTTAGAACACTTTTGAAGATGGTTTTGTACAGCAAGGCCTTGAGTTTTTATGATAAACGGCAAGATTTTTATTCAATCAATCCAAAATGTGTCGGAGAACATCGACGTGCTTTCAGTCCGTCCCAAAATCACAGACCTCGTTTTTCAACTGTACGGAAGACCACTTCATCCAGAACTCTTTAGCGTTCTCAAAAACCGACATATTGACCGAGGGCATTATTCCATTGATGTTTCCATTACAAAAACGGGCCATGTTCTCACATGGAAGGCAGGTCGTTTCATACTCACGGAAGTGGCAACTGCATCGAGTGAGCCTCTCCCAAAGAAACGACGACTTCTTTCAAAGCGCCTTTCTGGTGAACATTCGGATCAAATCGATTGTCGAAATGGTGTTACCTACCAAACGTGCTTTCACCTTGAAAAAATAAGGAGCGATGCTTTTTGGGACTTTCAGAACGAATTGCTTATCGATGGATCAAAAAATGGTTTGCTGCATCGATTTGAATACGGCGGTCGCATGGGACTTGGAGCAGTCAGCCTTGTATGCATTGAGACACGAGCTCGTAGCCTCTTAGTGCAGTGTTTTCATACCTTCCCAGATGACCTTTCCGTCGTCAAAACCCAATCAGTTTTTGAATACCCCCCTTTGAATGATTCTTAGTTGTTTCTCAAGGATCATTTTTACTGCATCTTCCGATGAAGGATTTGCTTTATGACCAAACCACAGACCCCGTCCACTTCACAAAAAAGTCGCGTATTGATTGCCGACGATAATGAACCGAATCGTGAACTACTCGAGGTGTACCTCGCTGCTCTCGACTGTGAAATACAAACTGCAGTGGATGGAGCAGATACTCTTGAAAAAGTCGCTGCATTTGAGCCTGATGTCATTCTGCTTGATGTCATGATGCCAAAGCTGTCAGGATTTGAGGTGTGTCAGCGACTGAAGGAGGATCCTGCAACAAAAACAACAATGATTCTGATGGTGACAGCACTTGGTGAAC
>CAXFJI010000008.1:0-19351 GCA_964003275.1 uncultured Planctomycetaceae bacterium | reverse complement strand
CCTGTACAACAAGAGAAAAAAACCGATTCAGGAAATGTGCGTAGCAATACCCTGCCAGAAGCACAACCTGAAAGAAAAACATGCTCGTCGTCCATACTGCTGGACTCCCTCCAAACCAAGGCAAAATAATCTTGCCCAAGATTGGCTGTACTTGGAAAAGAAGAAACGCACTGAGGAAGGACGTTGCAATCAGTGCTCCTGTTATGACGGTTTCGAGCCAAGGTCGGCTTTCTTCTGAGCAACGAGAATCGGTCTGTTGGTCAGGTGAGCGGACCTTTTTTTTTCTACGTGGGCGTGAAGGCATGGAACCTCCCATGAGACGATAAGCGATCAGTTGGGCCAGCGTTGCTGGCACATGCGATTACCCAATTGAAGAAAAGGTTATACGTTGACGCATCCATTGGAATCGCCCTGTTAGAAAGGTCTTATGATACAACTATTCAAGTGACTGCAGTTCAATATTTCTGAACCATACAGGCTGACCTTCTGCTTGCAATGCGATGAATCCAAAGTGCAGGCTTGAGGGCGTGCCTGCGGCAGAGAGTCCGTCAGCAGATTCCACCCGTCCTTCCGGGTCAAGTTGTGGGTGCTCGTAGCGTAGAACCTCCTGATCATTGACGCGGTGAATCACTTCGTCATTTCCCCGAACTTCAATTTCAATACGAACCCATTCGTGAGCAGGAAACGTGGGTGCAGAAGATTTCACAATATGCTGAGTAACAAGTTGTCCGTTGATTTCAATATTTGTTCCTGGTGTACAAACATTTCCTGTTGGTCGTTTTCCAGTTCCCTCATCAGCAAGAAACTGAAACTCTAAGCTGACAGGAAATTTCTGATCCATTTTCATGCTTTGAGGCGATTGTGAATGAATCATTACGCCACTATTTAAATTTACGTACTTGGGAGCATCCTTCATCATCTCACCAGTAAAGCGATATTCCATGCGCAGACGATACTTCGAGTACGGGATGTTCGCGTATAGATGTCCATACTGATCATCAAATTGTTCGTAGTCATCGTAGGAAACCTTCAGTATCCCATCTTCGACTCGAAATGTATTTTGGAAGTTTTGACCGAGAGGATGGCCAGTTATTTTTATCGTCCATCCAGAGAGGTCATTTCCATTGAAGAGTGGGACCCAGTCTTTTGACGGTTGGTGGCGAAGAATGTTTTCTCCAGCCGCAGTCGGAATACTTGCGAAGAAGAGTGTCAGAATGAGTAGGTACTGTCCTACTATGGTGTCTTTCATAATTGGTCACCAGCGTCGTGTTAGGAATAATTTGATTCGCGTGAACGAAATTCAGATGGGGTCAGGCCATTTTCGCGGCGAAACGCAGCCGCTAAATACTCGGCGTGTTCGAAGCCTGTTCTTTTTGCAATCTCCTGTACGGAGAGAGATGTTTCAGTGAGAAAGGTTTTCACCCGGTTCATGCGTACCCGCTGTATTTCTTCGTGAGGTGTACAGCCAACCCATGTCTTGAAGCGATGCTCAAATGTTCTGCGCGAAAGTGAAATTACACTGAGAACATCATTGACTCTGATATTCTCCAATGCATGGTTGCGTATGAAATGGAGTGCCTGAGCAATATCTTTATCCTCTACTGCAAGTGTATTTGTTGATTCCCGTTGACGAATTCCGAGCGGTTTCGTGAGGAAAGGCGTCTTCATAATTGCTGATGAACCATCCATCATCTTGTCCAACAATTCTGCAGCCTCGTAGCCGGTACGTTTTGTATCAGGGATAACGCTCGATAGCGTCGGTTCACAGAGTTCACAGATGAGACGGTCGTCGTCAACGCCGAGTACGGCTATTTTTTCTGGAACAGAAAGCCGAAGTTCCCCGCACACATCCAAAATCTGTTGGGCTCGCGCGTCATGAGATGCCATGATTGCGATTGGCTGAGGAAGCTGTGTAATCCATTCGGACAGACATTTTTTTTCGGCAGTGAGGTCAGGGATTTCCCCGTGGCCCACTGAAGATTGGTATTCAAAAAACTGTCGGCCTTCTTTGTTTGCCAGTTCACGAAACTGCTGGCAGCGTCTCAGTGACCACGCAAACTGGGAATCTCCACAGAACGCAAGATTCTTAAAGCCACGTTCTGTAAAGTGGTCGAATGCAAGTTTTGCAATAGCTTCATCGTCTATATCTGCCCATGGGATTCCTTTGACATGGCGGGCAGCGTTGAGATCGACGGTTGGAATCCCGAGTTTCAATAACTGTTGACCATAATGATCTGTATAAATGCGAGCAATAATCCCATCGGCATTCCATGAATCGAGCCATGCTGGTGGCTTGTCTGTATAGGTCTGTTGAATGTGCACGGACCAGTTGCCTCTCTCCTTCATATAGGAGATCACACCCTCGAGCAGGCCACGGCAGTAACCATTGGAGGTTTCAATCAGAAGAGCGACAGATTTTCGAGACATTGGGATTATTCGGAACTCAGAAACAATATTTCTACGAGAATATGCGTAAAATCTACTGGCATTACACTTTTAATGGTGAAAACTGTAAGAGGCTTTGAAAAAATTCTATGGTATTGAAACTGAGAAGTCACCCGTCCCTGTCAGTTTTCTCATATTTTATTGCCGGATGTTCCTGATGAACGCCCAACGCATCCACAATCCGATTCTGCCTGGTTTCCATCCAGACCCCTCTATTTGCAGGGTTGGGGACGACTATTACATTGCGACCTCCACGTTTGAGTGGTTTCCAGGAGTGTCAATTCATCACTCCCGTGATCTCGTAAATTGGCGCTTGCTCACACACGCGTTGAGCGATACTCGTCTTCTTGATCTCCGCGGAGTTCCAAGTTCGGGTGGTGTCTGGGCCCCCGCGCTCAGTTTTCATGAGGGGCTTTTTTATCTGTGTTACACGATTGTTCATCAGCATGAATCAGCCACGAAAGATACTCCCAACTATCTCATTACCGCTCCAGATATTCATGGGCCATGGTCAGACCCTTTGTTTATTAATTCATCTGGTTTTGATCCCTCACTTTTTCACGATGATGATGGGAAAAAGTATTGGCTGAATATGGTTTGGGATCATCGGTCATGCCGTCATCCGTTTCATGGAATTAATCTCCAAGAGTTTGATCCTCAAAAAAAGGAATTGATTGGAAAACCAGAGATTATTTTTACCGGCAGTTCAATCAGACTTACTGAAGGACCGCATTTATATAAACGAAAAGGTTGGTACTACCTCCTCACTGCAGAGGGCGGTACTGAGTATGACCATGCAGTAACAATGGCTCGTTCAAGGAAGCTCCATGGTCCCTATGAAGTTCATCCAAAGAATCCAATTCTGACCTCGTCAGGAAAGCCAGATTTGCTGTTACAAAAAGCAGGTCACGCGAGTCTTGTAGAGACAGCATCCGGTGAATGGTACATGCCGCATTTGTGTGCACGACCATTGCCGGGTACGAAGTGCTGTAACCTTGGACGAGAAACTGCTATTCAAAAAGTTGCGTGGAAGGATGATGAGTGGCTATATCTGGAGGGTGAAGGAAATAGTCCTAGTGAGACGGTCACTCCTCCCATGCTGCCTCCTTGTCCTTGGGATGAAACGCCAGACCGACTGCCTTTTGATTCCATTCACTACATGACGCCACGACTTCCGTCCAAGTGCGTTGTCCGCCAGCCAGAAAAGCTACAGTTGTATGGTGCAGAATCACTCGAGTCATGCTTCGAGCAGGCTCTGGTTGCTCGACGACTGACCCATCAGCGATTGGTCGCAACAACAAAAATGACATTCAGTCCTCAATCATTTCAGCAGATGGCAGGGCTTGTTGCGTACTACAATAATTATTTATTTCATTACATGTATCTTTCTTGGGAAGAAGGCAAGGGGAGGTGCCTCCATATTCATTCATGTGATGATGGAGTTTCCTCATTCCCACTCGGGGATGATGTCCCGGTTGTTCCTGACGGTGCAATCTATTTACGGGCTACATTCAGTGATCAAGAACTTCAATTTTCCTGGTCTGGGGATGGAATTAAGTTCTATGACTTACCTGTAACACTTGATTCATCAATTCTTTCTGATGATCATGGAAAACACTGGGGGTTCACTGGAACCTTCGTAGGTGTTTGTTGTCAAGATCTCAGTGGCCAGCATCTGATGGCCGAATTTACCTTCCTTGAAATGCAGTCACAGTAGGAAAGGTTCTTGTATGAACAAGCAGTCCCTTCTGATTTCTTTTGTTGTTTCCCTCGGTGGATTCCTGTTTGGATTTGATGCTGGCATTATTTCTGGGGTGATGGAATATGCCGGGCCTTACTTTCAGCTGAATGATGTCCAGACCGGATGGGCGGTCAGTTGCACTGTTTTCATTGCCATGTTCGCCATGCTTGTGGCAGGGAAGTTAAGCGATATGTTTGGACGGAAACCTGTCCTCCTTACGGTCGCTTTTCTTTACGCCATCTCCGCAGTCCTCTCTGCGCTTGCGACATCCTATGAGATGCTCTACATCGCACGGATGATTGGTGGGGTCGCGTTCGGGGCTGCCCTTGTGATCGCTCCCACCTACATCGCAGAAATTGCTGGGGCGAAGGATCGCGGCAAGCTTGTTTCCATCCAGCAGCTCAACATTGTGCTCGGATTTTTTGCAGCCTTCCTGAGCAATTATCTATTCAACAGGCTGACGACAGCAGAGGCAGGAACAATAGCCGGTGAGACAGTGTGGCGCTGGATGCTGGGCGTGGAAGCTCTTCCTGCACTCCTTTATTTCGTTTGCCTCTTTTTTGTTCCCAGAAGTCCTCGTTGGCTTCTGGCCAACGGGAGGGAGGCTGAAGGGGAACAGGTTCTATTCCAGCTTCATGGCCCGGAGGCCGCTGCATCGGAAGGACAGAACATCCGCGAAAGTCTTGACGAAGAGGGCCTCGTTGCGCGTTCCCGCTTCACGGATCTCTTTCTTCCCTCGCTCCGCTTCATTCTTTTTGTCGGCATTATCATCGGCATCCTCCAGCAGGCAACTGGGATCAACGCTGTCTATTTCTACGCCACTCAGATTTTCAAACAGACTGGAGTGGGTGTGGACAATGCATTCCTTCAGGGCGTATTGCTCAGCTTGACATCTGTGTTCTTCGCCACTTTTGCCATTCTGACCATCGACAAGATCGGTCGGAGGCCCCTGCTCCTCGTTGGGGTCGCAGGCATTGCAGTCTCCATGCTGCTCTGTGGATTTGGTTTCCAGAACGCCACCTACCAACTGACCTCGGAAAAGATCACGTCCCTCGAGGGCATTGATTCCAGCAGTTTTGCAGCCGTAGAGAACACAACGTTTCACTCCGACGTTGCGTTCAAAGAAGCCATGCAGGAAACACTCGGACCGGAACTCTACGGCAAACACGAGGGTGCCATCCTCGAAGCTGCCACAACCATGAATGCCATGATTGTCCTGCTGGGAATTCTTGGCTTCATCGCCTGCTTCAATTTCTCTCTTGGGCCAGTGATGTGGGTCTTGCTTGCGGAAATGTATCCCAACCGCATTCGAGGGTTGGCCATTGGCAGTATCGGCCTGATCAATTCCTTTACCGCGTGGATCGTTACCCAAGTCTTCCCGTGGGAGATCTCCAACCTCGGAGCCGCTCCTTCCTTCTTTCTCTTCGGGGCGATTGCCCTCATCGGATTCTTTGTCCTTTTCCGTATCCTTCCCGAGACCAAAGGCAAGTCTTTGGAGCAACTTGAGTCTGAGCTTGTGTCAGCCAATCCCTGAGTGTCATCAAGGTTTTCGTTATGAAAAAAATATTTCTCTGTACCGTCCTACTTTCCCTGGCAGGGATGCCGCTTGCAGAATGCCAGATGACAGGGTGTTTCGCTCCACCGGCGGGAAAGGTTCTGGTGTTCGCTGGCCAGGACAACGCATCGGTTGGAGGGACAGAAAAATACAGTGATGGGTATGTTGATAATGTTTCTGTTCCAGCCGGCATCACCCATTACATTTATTTCGCAGAGGGGTGGAAAAATGATTTTGGTCGAACGTTTCCGGTTGGTGAAGTTGCCGGACTCAATTCAGAAATAGAGTGGGCATCTGGCCCCATGTGCCTGAAATCCTATCTCGACTCTCCAGCTTTGAAACGTTGCGTCATGCATGTATCAATCGCAATGGAAGGTAATTCAGAGGACAAGGTTGCAGATGGATCATTCGATCATCTCATCTCCCAGTTTGTTGCGTTTGTTGCAAATCACCCAGAGCATCCATTTCTTATTCGGATTGGGTATGAATTTGATGGATCATGGAACGACTATGATCCTCAAAACTTTAAGAAAGCATTTCGTAGAATAGTTGATGCTTTACGTGCAAAAAATCTGACTAATTTCGCAACGGTATTCGCTTCGTCAAGTAGTGTGAAAGCAGGTCAGTTTGAAGAATATGACCCAGGATCTTCCTATTATGACTGGGTTGGCTATTCATGGTGGGGAGGAGATCAGGACGGTGGTCCTGCACTTGATTTTGCAAGAAAGGTGGGCAAGCCAGTTTTTATTGCAGAGGCAACCCCTCGAGGCCATTATTTTGACAAAGAAAATCATGATGAAATATGGCGAGATTGGTTTGAAAAGTTTTTCTCGCATATCGATCAAAATAAGGATGTTATTCGTGCGATTTCCTACATCAATGCCGATTGGGATGCTCAAGACATGTGGGATGGGTGGGGGCAAACTCGAATCGAGACAGCACCCTCAATCAAGGAGCGATGGCTGAAGAAACTTGCTACGCCAACATTTATCAATGCGGTTGATAAACCGTTTGAGCACATAGGATTTCCACCATCGCAGTCTCAGCCACAAGTGCCGGTGCTTCCGTACAAAGATGCAAGCCTTCCAATTGAGCAGCGAGTTGACGATTTGATTGGTCGCATGTCACTCCAGGAAAAAGTTGCGCAGATGACGGGTTGGTGGCATTACGACGAACGTCGTATGCGGGATGAAGGTTCGGTATTCAAACCGGAATTCTATGCTGAAAAATGTCCAAATGGCATCGGAGAAATTGGGCCGCTTCATAATCTTTCTATTGAGGAAGACGCACGAATGTATGCGGCAGTTCAGGAGTACTTTCGCAAAAAGACGAGATTAGGGATCCCGGCAATTTTGCATGACGAGGCAGCCCATGGCTTCATGCGTGTTGGGGCAAACTCGTTTCCAACACCAATAGGCTTGTCCTGCACTTGGAATCCAGCATTACTTGTCGAGTTGTATTCTCAGGCCGCAAAAGAAGCTCGTTCACGGGGTATATCGCACATTCTTTCACCGATTGTCGATGTTGCCCGTGAGCTCCGGTGGGGGCGTGTGGATGAAACGCTTGGAGAAGATTCTTTTCTTGCTGGCCGTCTTGGGGCAGCAATGGTTCAGGGTCTTCAGGGATCTGACGACGGTAGCATTGCGCCGGATCACGTAGCGGCTACGCTCAAGCATTTCGCCGGGTATGCAAGTACGGAAGGTGGTCGCAACCGCTCACCGTACTCTCACGGTCCACGTCATTTACTGGACACAGATGTTGCTCCATTTCGATATGTCATCCAAACAGCCAAGCCTGCATCGGTCATGGCAGCGTTTAATGAGATTGATGGGTTGCCCTGTCACGTCAACCCGTGGATCCTGACAGATGTCCTTCGGAATCAAATTGGTTTCACGGGGCTTGTCGTCGGTGACTACCAAGGGCTTGATCTTGTGCGTCAGTATCAAGGTCTCGGGTCATCTGATGCCGATGTAGGACGGATGGCTTTGGAGGCAGGACTGCAGCTTGAGTTGCCAAATAACTTCGGTTTCAAGCACCTTCCGCAACTCCTTCAAAAGGGTCGTGTCTCGGTACATCAAATCAACACTGCTGTTCGAGCGATTCTTTCCCTGAAGTTCCGTCTTGGTCTGTTTGAGGCTCCTTTTGAAATCGACACGTTGAGGGCAGAGTCTCTCGTGCAATCGCCAAAGGCGACGGCATTGATCCGAGAAGCAGCCAGGCAGTCCATGGTGCTTCTCAAAAATGATGCGAATCTCTTGCCACTTCAACCAGGTCTTCACAAAAAAATTGCAGTGATTGGGCCAAATGCAAATGTCTGTCGGTTAGGAAACTACTCAGGGAAGCCGGTGAAAACAGTTTCGCTCTTCGAAGGCATACGTGATTATCTTGGTGATCGCGCCCAAGTGGTTTGCACAGAAGGCTGCAAGATTGCAAACAACGATACAGCTCATTCATATGATAATTGGAGATATATCAATGAGATTGATTTTGCAACGGTACAAGACAATCAGGTCTTGATAGATCAAGCAGTTGAAGTCGCGAGCGATGCTGATCTTGTGGTACTGGCTCTTGGTGAAAATGTTTTGCTGAGTCGTGAGGCGTGGGCTGCAAATCACGCAGGCGATCGAACGACATTTGACCTGACAGAATCACAGGTTGTGTTGGCCGAGTCAGTTCTTGCAACTGGCAAGCCGGTCATTCTTTTTTTGAACAACAGTAAGCCAGTCACCTTACATGATTTAGAGGGACGCATTCCAGCGATTATTACCGCTCATTATGCGGGCCAAGAAACAGGAACAGCAGCAGCAGAAATACTGTTTGGTGATGTCAGTCCTTCAGGAAAGCTCACTCTGAGTTGGCCACAAAGCGTTGGTCATCTTCCATCGCATTACAGTCAGAATAAGAGTGCTAAGGTTTTTGACTATATTGATGCGCCCCGAGAATCAGTGTATGCATTTGGCCATGGATTGAGTTACACGACATTCGACTACGGTACACCAAGTCTTTCTCAGAATGTAATTCGTCATGGTGAAACCATTGAATTACGTGTTGACGTTACCAACTCCGGTTCGCGTGCGGGCGCTGAGATTGTTCAGCTCTACGTGTCTGGGCAGGAGTTTCCCCTTGCTCGACCAGATCTTGAACTCAAGGGCTTTCGTCGTGTGTATCTTGAGCCAAATGAGACGCGTACCGTAGCCATTGAGCTTGAAGCAGATGACCTTCATTTCCATGACTACAATCTGCAAAGGACACTGCCGGACGGAAAATATCTGGTGTTTGTTGGAGGATCGACGCGTGCTTTGAGTGAACCAATTACCTTGAAGACCAAACGTTCCTCTGCAGTGGCGTACTCAGGTGTGGTAGCCAGTGGGGTGCGGCCAGCTAATGCGTCAAAACAAAGACAAGGCTCACCAGTCCAAATTGGAGAGCCCCTTGTCGATCGTCCAAATGTCCTCTTTATCGCAATTGATGATCTTCGTCCAGAACTGGGAACGTATGGTGCGAATGCCATTACTCCTCATATTGATCAACTTGCCCGGACAGGATTTCAATTTGATCGTGCCTATTGCCAACAAGCTGTCTGTGGGGCGTCACGACTATCAATCATGGGAGGTCTCTATCCGACCTTGACGCAAGAACAAACGTTTCATGTTTCAGGCTGGAGAGAACGCCATCCCCATCTTTTGACAATCAACCAGCACTTTGGGAAGCAGGGCTATCAAACAATTGGTCTTGGAAAGATTTATCACGGTCATAAAGGAGCAGGTGTTGATCCAGCACATTGGGGCCGTTGGATAGAAGTGGATGCTGACGATTATGCGCGTCCGGAGAATGTACAGATGTTGGCACAAGCTCGTCGCCAAGGTCAGGTGGGGAATGCACTGGATCCACCAAAAGGCCCAACAACAGAATCAGCTGATGTTGCAGACGATACGTACATCGATGGAAAACGGGCAATAAAGGCTGTAGAAGTAATAAACGATCTGGCTGCACAAAAAGGAAGACCATTTTTTCTTGCAGTTGGTTTATCGAAGCCACACTTGCCTTTTGTCGCCCCTCAAAAGTATTGGGATCTCTATGATCGGAAGGCATTTTCAATGCCTTCAAATGGTTCTATTCCTCCGGGGTATCCACCTCATGCCGCCAATCTTATGGCCCATGAAATGCAGAAATACAGTGATTTTGAGGGTAGTTCACCAAAAGACTTTTCAGAAGACATGAATCTACGATTACTGCACGGTTATGCCGCAGCCACAAGTTATGTCGATGCATGTCTTGGTCAAATTATGAAAGCTCTTGAACAAACAGGACTTTCTGAAAATACCATTGTTGTGCTGTGGGGTGATCATGGTTGGAAATTGGGTGATCACAGTTCGTGGTGTAAACATACAAATTTCGAGTGCGATACCCGTGTGCCACTTATTATTCGTGACCCGAAACGAAAAGGCGGAGTCTCAACGCCGCGACTCGTTGAGCTTATTGACCTGTATCCAACGCTTTGTGATATGACTGGCATTCCGATACCAGTTCATTGTCAGGGGCGGAGTTTGACAGGGCTTCTCGATGATCCAACTGCAGGACACCGACTGGATGCTTATAGTTCCTATCCGGCTGGTGAGTCTGTCGGACATAGTATTCGATTTTCAAACTTTCGATATACAGAATGGCATCATTCATCCGGAGATGTTCGTGCGAGAGTCCTGACAGATCTGAAAGCAGATCCCGGAGAGGTGACGAACGTTATTGATGATCCACGATATGCGGATGACGTAGCGAGAGGAGTTGAGCGTCTTGGTGTTCGAATAAATCAGTCCAAAACAGCGAATGCTTCCCAAGCCGTTTCGTCGGACACAATTAAGATTCAGGACATGGAGTCACATGTTCGACAAACCGTAGATGGATTTGGTGGATCAATTGCATTTTGGGGGACGTATGCAGATGATCAGGCACTGGAAGCAGCAGTTAAAGATCTTCGTGTTTCGATTATTCGTGCTCAGGGTGAAATTACGAAAAAAGGATCGGAGGATCATAACCGTGACGTTCTTCTGCGGTCCATGCAGAATCATCCTGGTCTACAGGTTTTACTCTCTTTCTGGCAGCCACGTTCACGAAGCCGTTTGCAGGCGAATGAGTGGCTCAATATAGAAGGAAGTGAGGGCCAAGAGCACTACGTCCTCAAACCATCGATGGAAGATGCGTGGGCAGATGAAATAACATCAAGAGTGAGGCAGTATCTTGATTGGGGAATCAATGTAACGAGTGTGGGGATACAGAATGAATCAAATTGGTCACATGTGGGTACGCAGACATGCCAGTGGGAACCACATCGCCTTTCAGATTTCATCAGCCAAAAGGTGAAGCCTCGCTTTACAGCATCTGGGCTTGAAGGCGTGGCGATTGCAGCGCCTGATCTTGCGTATGTGGGCCCTGAAGCGTCTGAGGTTCAACGATTTCTGCCAGTATTGATGAATCCTCATGTCGATGTTGCGACGTACCACATGTACGACAGCTTTGTGGAGGGTGATGAAGGCCACATTGGGATACTTGAGCATAATTCATCAGTACTGGGGGGGATGCGTCGGGAATATTTTCCGAAGAAACGACTGTGGATGACTGAAACAACTGGAGCCCAGTGGAACGGTGATGAATGGCATACGTATGGCTGGAATTCAGAACTGACAGAGCATGATAAAGCAATCAAAGCCGCTCGGTATATTCACATGACTCTTACCGAGGCTGAAGCGAATGCATTTCTTTGGTGGGGACTTATTTACAGTGTTGCGCCGGACAAGGAAAAGAATCCCAACGTCCGTCAAAAACACCGGGATGAAGGTCTCGTCTTGGTGCAAGAAACCAAGAATGACAACGGCCAGCAAATTTTTCTCGAGCGGACAAAAAAGTTCTATACGTTTCGGCAGTATTCCGCATTTATTCAGCCAGGGTATCAACGTCTGGCTACACATACCGTTGATGGTCTTCATGTGTCGGCATTTCGCAATCCGAATGGTCAAGAGATCGTTGCAGTTGTGATAAATGATGCAGCGAACCCTCGCAGCGTGCAGTGGGTTCCGCCGGCAGGAATGAAAGCTGCAGAGGCATGGCAAACAGATGCTGACCGAAATTGTGAGGCCATAGATGTAAGCACACCCCTTGCCCCAATGTCTGTTCGAACGGTTGTTTTTGAGAGATCGTAAAGCAACTCTTCGATGTGCAAATCCATGCATCCAGCTGCCCTGCAATCTGAAATCCTCCTCACACAATGTGAGGAGAGTCGCACGAAGCGATCAGGTCCAGGTGGACAGCATCGCAACAAAACGGAAACAGCAGTTGTCCTCACTCATCAACCCTCTGGGATAGTAGCGGAAGCGTCTGAGAGACGATCTCAGGCAGCAAACCGTCGTGTAGCTCTTTGGCGGCTTCGGCTTCGGCTGGCAACAGAGTATCGCTTGCAATCCTCAAGAGAAGCACCATCAAAGGAATGGAAATCACGGGTGCAGAATCAACGAATCACAGTTCGTGCTGACCACCACGACTATCCGCTTCTCATAGCAGAAGCGCTTGACTTTCTGCAATTGGAGCGAGGCGATCTCTCTGTTGCCGCAACACACTTTGGTGTCTCAGCATCACAGTTGGTCAAGCTATTCAAAAAGCAATCAGCAGCTTGGGTCGCATTCACACATCTGAGAAGTCACTATGGACTCCCCGCACTCAAGTGAAATACCCTTATGATATATAATGTGACTGCTGAGAAAGTCAGTTACACGATCTGCTGTTCGCGCTATGCCTTATCACAACGCTCGTATTTCACACCTCAATGATCCGGTGACCCAGCACATGCGCACAGGTCCAGCCGTGGTCTGTGCAGATCAAACGGTTGGTGAAGCAATCGCAGCGTCTCGCTCAGCTCCACCCTCGGGGCGAATTATCTATTTTTATGCAGTTGATGCTCACGGCTGCCTTGAGGGTGTTGTGCCGACGCGTCGTCTTTTGCTCAGCAGTGAGTCCACAGCAATTCGTGACATTATGGTGACAAATGTCATCACCATTCCTTGCTCTGCAACAGTACTGGATGCCTGTGAGTTTTTTCTACTGTACCGTTTGCTTGCATTTCCAATTCTGGATGAAGGACGACGAATTCTGGGTGTTGTGGATGTCGATCTGTACACAAATGAATTAGCCGATCTTGATCGTCGAGAAGACACGGATGATCTTTTTCAGCTTATCGGGGTTCATTTTCGTGAGTCGCAGCAGCGATCATCGCTACTGGCATTTCAAAGTAGATTTCCGTGGCTCATCGCCAATATTATTGGGGGTCTTGTGGCAGCCTTCCTCACGGGAGTGTTCCAACGTGAACTTGAAAAGGCACTTTCATTAGCACTCTTTATTCCGGTGGTGTTAGCGCTTGCTGAGAGTGTTGCGATTCAGTCAGTGAGCCTCACTCTTCAAGTGTTACACAGTCGACAACCAACACTGAAGAGCATCATTCGAATGCTCCGTGTTGAGTCAATGACGGGCATCTTGCTTGGTAGTACCAGCGCTGTCATCGTCGCATTTGTATCTTTTCTATGGCTTCATGATATGACGCTGATGGCATGCCTGCTGAGTGGCATTGCTGGAGGGGTCGTGTGTGCATCGATCATCGGTGCAGCAATACCAAATATCCTAAAACTGGTTCATCGCGAACCACAGGTTGCTGCTGGTCCAATTGCCTTAGCCGCAACGGATATGACAACGTTAGTGATCTATCTGCTTTTTGCTCGCTGGCTTTTGTCTTAGGACGTCAGGCGTCTTCTGAGCGTTAGGCCTGCTGACACAAATAGGAAGGCGCTCGAAAGGAGGCTGACCCCAACAAATACTCCTAAGAGAACTCCGGCTTCTGCAGGTTGGCTCGTCAGGAGAACAATAGCAAGGAAACCGGTGATGACACCATCAAAAAGAAGCCATCCCCACGGAAAGTTTTCTCGGACCGAAAAGGCAGCGACCAGTTTGGCAATTGATTCAAAAAGTAACATAAATCCAAGAAAAGTTACGAGTGCTGAAACGCCTGCGTCAGGAAGAATGAGCATGCCCATGCCAGCCATTATCGAGAGAGTGCCACAGAGCAGGGTGAGCCAAAACCCTCGCCATGTATACGTGCCAATTGTCATCACAAGGTGTGAGATGCCAGCAGCTACCAGCATGATTCCACAGAGGACATCGACCACGGTGGAAGCGGCCCACGGAGCTGCAACAGCCAAGCCACCAAGGACAGCGAGAACAGCACCCAATACAAGACTCCATGTTGAAAGTCTGGAGAGAATCTCAGCTTCAGGAATGGTTTCCTGCTCATTGGGAAAAGTGGACATCAAAATAATTCCTTGTTGAAGTAAACGTGACTGTTTCTTGACCAAAAGCCCTTAGTGTACGTAGACAGACAAGACTTTCGCAAATGAATCAAAATCGGCGTCACGTTTCTACTTGTCGCGTTGATCGTGCATTAATCCCAAAAGGGTGGTACTGTCTGCAGTATGGATACATCATCAGATCATTCCGAAAGAAGTCGTAGTCCAGATGTGACGGAGATTTCTGCTCAGACGTCGTCTCGTGTGCATGCTTCTTCATCAACTAGTGAGCTCGGCCGATCCATGGAGGGGCGCGATCTTGGGCCGTATCGCCTTCTCGAGTTTGTCGGAGGGGGTGGAATGGGAGCAGTTTTCCGTGCCCTTGATTCAACACTTGATCGCATCGTGGCTGTTAAGGTGCTCTCACGGCATCAGTCAACGGATGATGAGATGCTCAAGAGATTCCGTAATGAAGCTCAATCGGCGGCACGGCTGGATCATGAAAATATCGGACGTGTGTATGCGGTGGGTTCAGATGATGGGTGGCACTACATTGTTTTTGAGTACATCGAGGGTACAAACTTACGTGACATTATAGCTCGATTTGGTCCGTTTGATCTTGAACGGTCAATAAATGTGCTCATACAAATTGCTGATGCACTCGAACATGCGTCTCAAAGAGATGTTGTCCACAGAGATATCAAGCCCTCAAATATCATCATTACTCCTTCTGGCCGCGCGAGAATTGTCGACATGGGGTTGGCACGTCTCCATCATGTAGCCGGCGATGATGATCTCACATCGAGTGGCATGACCCTTGGGACATTCGATTACATTTCACCAGAACAAGCACGTGATCCTCGCGTTGCGGACATTCGAAGCGATCTTTATTCACTTGGTTGTACGGCTTTTTTTATGCTTACTGGTCGGCCACCATTTGCTTCAGGGACAATGGTTCAAAAGCTCTTGCAGCATCAGCAGGTAGAACCTCCTCCAGTCGAATCGCTTCGGCCCGGTGTTCCTCAACGCTTTGGTGAAATCATAAGACGCTTGATGCGAAAAGATCCGGATGATCGTTATCAGCGTCCAGCTGAGTTAGAGTCTGATTTGTTGGTGTGTGCAGATGATATGGGCGTTGAGCTCACAGGTCCTCGCCCGGTAGTGTCACAGTCTGGAGGACTTCGTCACGTTCGGATGATGGGGCATTTGCCATGGTTGGTTCCCGTGGCTGGGCTTGCTTTGTTTGTAGCTGCCCTCAAAGTATGGCCTCTTTCAGAAGTGAAGGATCTGTCCTCGCCTCTTTCAACACGTGTTTCCAGTGCTCCTTTGCCAATGCACACAACCCAAGTATGGCGCATTGTTGAAACACCAAGTCAAGAGAATGAGCGGTCGACACTTGGAGAAGTCATTCCATTGGCCGAATCAGGTGATGAGATCGAACTGGCCTATACTGGAGTACGCGACGAAAGCCCCTTTCGATTAAGCGGTAAAACGCTGAGTATCCGTGCCGCTTCGGGTTTTATGCCCACGATACGATTGGCAACTGGATCCAACATTCTTTCAGAACTCTCAGAAACTGAAAAAAAAGAAGTAAGCGTTCATGCTGGTTGCCTTCTTGAGTCAGCAACGCTTCAACTTGAAGGTGTTGATGTTCTTGCCATGGCTCTACCACAAAATAATGATGCACTAAGTCTTTTCGCACTTCAGGGATCGTCTGTACTTGAGTGTGTTGATGTAAGGCTACAAATACTTCAGGGGTTGGATTTTTCCTCAGATGATGAACTGACGTACGACAATCTCACTCAGGATGCTTGTGTGAGTATCTTCTCTCCACAGCCCAATGAGGTGGATGAGGCTGCTTGCATGATTGACATGACGCGAACAACGATTGATGGGGCAGTGGATTTTCTTCGTGTCAATGTGCCGTCTGTTATCAATGTGAGATGGGATGATAGCTCGCTCAATGGTGCGATTCATTTTATGAAGACGCTTGGTGCGAAACCATCGTTTCCTTTAGGTCCCCAAATAAGTCTGGAATTGATTAAGAGTCGTTTCCGTTGTGTAGAGGGATTTGCGAGTCTGACAGACTCGGCAGAGCGTCCAGTGCTTCCTTCACTCAGTGTGTCTGCAGCATCATGTGAGTTTTCTATTGAGAAAGGTTGGCCTCTTCTGGATCAGGTTGGAATTGGCGATCCAGATGCCTATCGACTAGCCATTGAATGGATAGATAGCGGAGGAGTCTACAGAGGGAGTCCAATCTTTAGACGGATTGATGGAGGTGCTGAACGTGTGGAAATCAATTTTGCAGATTCGGCACTTGGGCTTGCTTACATTGCTGAAGATGCCGAATAACGCACCTGCAAGGGCCAGAACGCCAAAAAATGTAACGAATAAATGGCCTGAAATGCGTGAAATGCAGTATTTCTGGCCTTTTCTTGACTCTGAGCCTTTTGGAGAGTCTTATACTTCCACGGCCGTACGTTTGGAGAGGCGTTTGGAGAGTCTTATATTTCATTGGCCGCAAGTTTGGAGATTAGGATTCTCGCATGTTTTGGCATTTTGGAGGTGTTCGATGATGCGCAGCACGTTAACGTTTGTTTTTAGTTTTTTTGTCGTAATAGGTGTGGCTGCTTGGGGCGGTGAAGCATTTGCGATCAAGCAATTTTCCGATGAGTTCAAGGCGCTGTATGCACCGGTTGCATCTCCATTGGCAGATGCGAAATGCAATATCTGCCACAAGGGAAAAAGCAAAAAGGATCGAAATGCCTATGGGACAGCTTTGTCCGAATTACTTGATAAAAAAGAAGACAAGTCAAACAAGGAAAAAATTCAAAAAGCTCTTGAGACAGTTGCGGCGATGCCAAGTGCAGGGGCTGGCTCACCTACCTTTGGAGAGCTGATCAAAAAAGGACAGCTGTTTCCAGAATAAACACTATGCATGTACGACCTCGAGGACATGTTCCTCGAGGTCGGTGCATTGTGAGAGAATAGTGGCCTCGTTCGACGGTGCGAATAGTCTCACTCGCTTAACAACGTCATCGAATTGCTCCCGTGCTAAGCTCCGAACGATTGGTGAGCGGTCGGTGAGTGGGATCCAGTCCCAGCTGTTTTTCTCTCCGTGAGCATTCTTTCGCTCCCTCACCTGAATTTGAAATTCGATTTCTCTTTCTGCAGGAGGGGCATCAATGAGAAGGGAGTGAGGTGCAATACAGACGCCCAGTTTCTTGCTCAAAGTATTCGCAAGAGTATTCCCAAGGGTGACGAGTTCAGGATACTCCCGACCGGATAATGCGGAGTGGATAGATGCGTGATGCATTTGATCAAAAGTTGCGACACGCTTATACAGTTTTCGTTGAGGGCCAAATAAGCCATCGACCAATGGTTCAGCAGGCCCATCTTTCGATGCTTGAAGAACCCATGCGATGAATGACTGATCATCAAAGTTTACAATTTCACTCGGATCAAGAACGGGTTTGAGTAACCATATAACCCGTTGCAGCATTGCTGTTGCTGATCGCACCGTGTGGTGCCAATACACCTCACTGAACATCACAGAACGTGCTACCACCATTAATTCTGCTGCTGTACATCCCTTCTCGGTAATGGCCAGTTTTGTGCCCGTCTCGTCGATGCAAAGACTTGAAAGGAGCCGTTCTTGGTCAAAATGGTTTCCATACGAGACTCCTGCATGCAGGCTATCCCGGGATAGATAATCCATCTTATCTATATCGACTGGGCCTGAGAGAAGTGATTGAAGAATCTTTGCGGCAGGATCATTTGCTGATCCAGTGATGAGGCTTGCCACCCGTGAAGGCTCAACACCCCAATCATTTTTGAGAATATCTGCAATGTCACCATGATGGATGAGACTTGGAAGACGAGACTCATGCTTTGGTAATTCAGAAAGTCTCATATCTTCAAGCGGGTGACAGAATGCCCAATGCCCAATGTCATGCAGTAGAGATGCAGCAAGAAAAGCAGTCGCATCACCGGTAGAAACTGTCTGCATGAAGCGAGTATCGTGCTGAAGCCGAGCAAGAAACTCCAACGCTAAACGAAACACGCCCAGCGAATGTTCAAATCGAGAATGACGCGCTCCTGGATAGACCAATGCAACGAGCCCGAGTTGACTAATGCCTGACAGCCGACGGAAAACGGTGGAATCAACGAGTGCTCGTACCCGTGGAGAGAATGGTATGGTCACGCCGGGAGGAATACGAATGCTGGCTGTTGACGTGCCAAGTGAAGCAAGCTCAGGGATGGTGTCGGCAAGAAGTTGTCTATGAGCCATCAGGCAATCTCATACTTAGGGATGGCAAGTAACTAGAAGGCTGGAAAGCCAAGAATCCAACGTAGTGAAGCTGTAAAAATCACGTAGAGCGAGAAATGGGCGAAAGCTGTCCCCCAGTCAAAATCAAGTGATGTGAATGCAGCAAGTGCTCCAGCGAATCCGAGGATTGGGCCGACGAAAAGCCATTGCCAGTATTCCTCTGCCATCTGTTCAACTGGTAGAAATGAATGAACTCCCCAAAGAGATGAGTAAATCACAGCACAAATGAGTGAACGTGTGGCCAGACTTGTTCCATGCAGCGGAGGGATCTCTCTGTCTCGAAGAATCCAGTATCCACACCATGCACAGGGAAATGAAAACAATATGGCACCAGCTACTAAGATAGCAGTTGGTGTATTGCCAGGTCCCCACGTGTACCGAAAGAGTATCGAAAGAAGTAGGCTTCCGAGTACGACAATGGCAACACTGACAATCGATAGAAGAGAAACAGTGTCCTCCTTGAAAATGATTGGTGCCGTTGGCATTCGGGTGGTTGAAGGGCTCCCAGTCGGCGGCTCCGGTTCCTGGATGGTGACCTCACCGGCTGCCCTTTGTGGAATCTTTATCAGCTTTTTGCATTTGGGACATGGTCCAGTGCGACCAGCAAACTGATCACTCACATTGAATCGAGTCTTGCAGCCGGAACAAACGACAGAAATGGCCATGCGAGGTTTCTAGGAGTGAAAAAAGGGTAATGATTTCGTTTGAAAATGGATTGAGAATCGTTTTTCAGGCTACACTAAACGGGTAGAGGTTCGAAGCTATGACGTATCATCCACATGAAAAACAGGGTTCTGAGGCTCCGGAGCAGGCTGTTGATCGGAAGATCGTTGTCTTTCGTTGTCCGAATGGGCATGTTATTCGAGTCCAGGCGCGCCTCGCGGGTAAAAAATCAACATGTCCTCAGTGTAAGGCTCCGATTGTCGTCCCATCGCAGGATGGTGAGCCGGTTGTTGAGC
>CAXFJI010000007.1:0-19974 GCA_964003275.1 uncultured Planctomycetaceae bacterium | reverse complement strand
ACAACGGGCATTGGGCTCATCCCACCACCATCTAACGGTTGAGGGGCAAGCCGCGTCCAGATCACGACACCTGTTGGTTCCGGATCACCAGATGCCACACCAAGTGAAAACGGATATGCACTAAATTCGGGTGACGGGCCAGCAGGAACCGCAACGTGGAGCGGAGCATACGGGATAGCTGATACCATTGCCGCATATCTGAGAAATGATCGTCTATCCACTCCGTAGCGCCTGCCATTTTTTGTTGAATGATTATGCATGGCTTATACACCTTTGTTCATATGTCTCTCTGGATACCAAAATGAAATATAAATAGTCTTAGGACATTCAATCAAATGCTTGCATGTGTTTGTTCGCTCACAAAGCTCCCTTTCTTTCATCTAAAAGATAAAAGCATCATGTCTGAAGAAAAATCTGACCTGAATGATCAATTGGCCAGAGAGCGCAACCGTCAATCTGCGGACCGAACACTTCTTGCGTGGGTACGGACCAGCCTTGCAATGATCAGCCTTGGCTTTGCCATCGAACGATTGGGGCAGGCTGCATTCGGTTTTGAGAATACCTTTGGCAACCTCTCACCGACAAAAACAAAGGTCTTCGGTGCAGCTCTTATTGTACTCGGCATCTCCGCAACGCTCGTAGGCATGCGGGAACACAGACATATGCTGGGTGCCATCTTAGATGAGCACTATCGTTATCGTGATCGAACTCCCATTGCCCGATATATGGGTGCAGCACTTGTTCTTGTTGGGATTGTCGCACTGGCTGTGATTTTTGGATTTTGAGCGTCGTCGCCCCCCAAGGCTGCTGGACATCGCATGGCAGGAAAAGCAAAGTTTCGTTGATGTTCTTCTTATGTCTGTGATGACCGCCATTGCTGTATCAAATCATGAAGAAGCGTCGAAGGAACAACAATAGCCAATCCTAAAGGACGATGAATAATTTTTTCTTCAAACGGGCTAACAATACGATCCGTTTGCCGTTGCATTGCCACAACAATACCTACAACGAGTAGCTCACCGTCGTCATCAACAACAACAGCTGCTCCACTGTCACCACCGAAATGTGCATAGTCAACGAAAAAATGGTCAAGCGATTCCGCAGGCACAAGCGGATGTGTGGCAATGACTCCTGAACGTAAAACGGGCCAACCAGCAGAATTCGACTCAGTTTTTGCAGGATAGCATGCTACCCACGCGCTGCGACCGACATGAATACGCCCACCATTGAAGTCTTCTGCTGTTGCAACATTACGAAGCTGTAATGGTTGACAACTCACCTCTTTGGGAATGTCCACTTGAAGGAATCCAATATCAGCACCTTGATGTTGTTGCCAGGTTGGTTTTCCCTCACGCCGTATCTGGATCTTTATTTCACGTCGCTGCCATGTTCCTTCAGCCGTCTGTGCACGAAATGCTACCGTGCCAAACTCAGCCTGCATCTGGTGAAATGCATGAGCGGCTGTCACGAGCAAATGCGCTTCTTCCTCACCTTGTTTGCCAGGTATGTGAACAATGAATCCAGTACTTGATCGACCATCTCCATAGACTCTTACCGTCGCCTGCATCGCCTGAAGCGGGACTTTTTCTTCACTGGCCAGAAGCCCATCCACCCCAATCAGTATCAGGCAGCAAAAAATTAAACGTTGCATGTCATCACCTTTTCAACATCTGGCTGTAAAACTAGTCAGCGCCCGCAGGATCCTCTACCCGTTCAAAGAGTACTGGATTCAGCGGGTCATCCATTATCTCCCCGATGTGTGTCGATGGTGTCCATTTCTCATGGTCTAGTTGCTGGTTGGGGTTTTTTGGTTTGGAAAGACACATGTCGATATCCATATAAATAATTGTATGGACTTTTCGTGGCTCAGACGTTGTATTTGGACCAGCACGGTGAAGCGTCCAACCAAGATGAAATGAAACATCACCAGCAGCAAAGGGTTCGGTTACTTCTACGATACCTTCTTGATCGATTGCTTGACGTATCAATCGCTCCGAATCATCTGAAATAGCAAGCTCACGACCAATTCGTTTACGATGACTTCCACGACCAAAGGAAAGAGGGCCTTGCTCCAGTGGAACTGCATGCAACGGTATCCACGCCGTTACCGACAGTGCACTTGCCATCGGCCAATACTGCTGATCAGCATGCCACGGCGTAAACCCGCCGGCAGGCTCTTTATAAAGAGACTGATCATGCCACAGCCGTACGCCTCGTGTTCCAAGAAGTTCTGCCGCAATCTGAGCAAGCCGGCGCGAAAACGTGAGTTCTCTTGCCACTGCACCCTTCGTCCAAAGGTTACCGACTTGGATAAAAGCCTGTGAATACGTATCCCGCTTATGCATGGGAACGTCTGCATTCTGATTGTTGAGAAACGTCAGATTCGTAATCTCTTTTTCAAAGTACAACAAGGACTCAGAATCAAACACATTCGACAGATGCACAAAACCATCTTCACGAAAACGTCGGCAATGATCCTGACTCAAGCGATACGGTTCATCAATACAGGGAAAAGCTTGGCGGTCCATTATTTTTATTTTTTTGATTGAGTCTGACCATGTGGGTGGGCATGACCATGAACACGACGACGATGTGTGAGTGTTGGCTGATGAGGAACAGACAGTCCAAGCAAATCACCGTTCGGACTGAAGCCATCCCCATCAATATCGACAAATATCGGATTTGTGACAGCCACCGGTTTTTCCTTTGCGTGCTGAGGACCCATCACTGGCCCCAATGCTGACTCTTCACCAATTGTTGCCACAATAAGATGTGCATCACGATTCAACTTGATAGGAATCGTATGTTGAAAGCGAACCACATCCCGAGAAAACAGGCTGGGGTGCTCACGACGTCGGAAGTCATGAGTGGCGTCAGCTCGACCATTGATGAATATCTGAACGCGGTCCACATCAAACCAGTTCGGACATTGAACTTTTATAGAAAGATCCACTTCGCCATCCGTATCAATGATATCTTCACCAGGCCCAGCCTCACGAATTTTTCCGTCATACTCTGTAACGACAAGTGCTTCAAGAAAAGGTCCGTTACTCATGACAAGTCGACCAGATTCAGAGGCATGAACCATCTCTTCAATGTTGATGCGTGCTGGTTCATCTGTTGAAGATGCAATCCAATTTCGAAGCCAACCTGATCCATGAAAGGAATAGTGTGCATCCGTATTCACCACTCCAGGCATGCGGTAGCCTAAATTGAGCATTTGCATCCACGCAAATATTTTATTCTTGGGTGCATCATCACTTGAAGGTGTCCCTGCAAAAATGAGATCTGGTGGGTGCACCTCAATCACATCAACAAAACCAAACATTTTTTCAAACCCAGCATCGGGCTGTCCATTGGTATCACGATCACCGAGAACCTGACGGAGATTTGGATGATTCATCTGAACAATCTTTTGACTACCATCATCCCAGAGCGCAAGTTGTTCAATCTGAGCAAGTGGGTCGTTGTTGTTCACGACTGGGCCACCGCCATCCTGGGTGTGTCGGTGTTCAATAAGTGGAAAGGCATTCTGATGATTCACCGGAAGCAAGGAACCGGTGAGTTCCATCCCAGTACATGTCGCCATATGTCGGCTTACACCAAGACGTTCGAGATGAGGTGAGTACGAGGAAATTCGATTATGTTCCGTGCATGGTGCAAACTCGATGTGTTCACACAAAAGATTCTGCACTCGCCCGAGTTGACTTGTTGTATTGTCCCCAGATTCAGACGCATGACTATGAAAATCACTGCTGATCCATCCTTGTGTATCAACTGAACGCCGAAGCACTGCACTGAGGAGCGACTCTTTGCCTGACTCCACTACGAGTGTGAGGAAAACTGCATCGTACTCAGGCCCAAGGCTGACGATAACGTCATAGCTGCCAGGAGAAATCTCTTGGCGAAATTGCCCATTATGACTGTACACAAGATTCTTAACTGCCGTGTGACCGCTATCCGGACCAAAGTCAGGATCCACAGAATCCTTCTCTCCATCGAGACCTTTTCGACGAAACTGCACCTTGCATGGCACTGGTTGGTGAGAAGTATCCTGAATACGTCCAACCACATACCCAGGCTTTGGCAGACCCAACGTGATCGTCTTTTCTTCTGACAACGGCCCACACACATGCTCCACCTTTCCACGGCCAACCGTTTGTGCAGTACAGCGATACCCTGCTGAACCTTTTGGAAGCATTGTGCTTAATTGACCATTTGATCCAGTTCGCCCAGCACCGTACGCCACATCCCCATCAAATACGGTAACCATTGCACCAGCCACTGGCCCGTCAGGATCTTCAACCAGAAACGTTGCCGGAACAGTCGATTCACCAGTGATACTCGCAGCCAATGCACGCGCTGCTAAAAGATGGGGAGCAGGAAAAACATATCGAACCAATTGCACTGATTCATTTGACTTCAGTGGGATCTTCGTACGTCCATCAACCATGAAATTCACGGGATCACGTGAAGAACGTTTCACAACTGGTTCTTGTTTTGCTGCAATCGATGCCTTCACCGGTAACGACCCATACGCTTGACCAAACCATTCGTCATCCCACCAGACGAAACCAACCTGTGTGTCGACCGCAGACTGAAACGTCCGATCTGCCCGCACACGATCGGCAAAAGAAACCTCAATGGCTTGTACATGCGGGTTTTGGAGTGAAGAGGTCACAACCAAATACTGATCTCCATCAGACAACGAGTATGTTGTTTCGATTGCTGGTTGACCTTCACGTGCTGGAGAAGTGACAGTGAGGCTCACCTGAGGAGCCCTCACTGACACTGGCGTGTCATCAATGACTTTTCCCAAAACAGACGCAGTTGTGTAGGTGGCAATACCTCCCAGCGGATAATATGCACTTAGCTGATCATTTGGTCGTGAAATCTCTGTCAGATCAATAATACAACCACCGACATTTTTCACAGTCATATTGGCATGACGAGTTGGCTTTGTCGCACCAATCACCGCAACAATATGATCGTTTTTCATGAGGTGATCACCGATAATCCAATCAGCCTCTTTGCCTCGAGGAGGGGCACTTTCACCCGTTTGTTGTACCGTTGCAATTAATTCAGAGGTAATCGTAGTGACTTCGGCCGCCTTGCATTCAAACAAAGAGAACAAAGTAATCCATACAATGAAAATCAAACGCATGTTAAATAGATACATTGTGCATGAGCTGTTCATCATATTTTTCCCCTTAGCCCAAGTATGAAAACGTACGTCTTACGTACCGTGAACGATTCTATGCTCTAGAATATTGGCCTGCTGACATTATTGCACAGGCACAAGGAGTACAGCATCGGCGTGGGCTAATCCTCCTGCATTTTCAGTGCTAATGACCACCACACACCGACCTCCCTTCTCAAGACTGACGTGACCAGCAGAACCGAAGTGGTTATTCAAAGGAGCTGCTTCCTTCATATTAAAACGGACTGTTGACTGGCTGTTGTTTGCCTTGACCACAACAGGTACAGACGACCCACGATTTTCATGCGATTGCCAAGACACAAGCACTTCATAGGAACCAGCAGACGGAGCTCTCAGTTCATATGTCGCGCGTGAGCCACTATCCGGACTTGCATAGTGGTAACCGTGTGCCACATACCCCTTCAGTCCCTGCCCTTCTTTCCAGTTTCCTTCTCGAACAGCATCACGATCATCACGAACAACTGCTGACTTATCATGTGCCAGCTTTGCAGGATCCAAACCTGTTATCGGCCCGTCTGGCCCAGCAAGAGGCAACGCATCTGCAGGAATCTCAATCGGTGATGACGGTGATACGCGACGTGCCTTCCCTGGCAGTTGCAAGAGCTCATCCATCTCGTGCCAGTGATCAACGTATACACCGCGTGGGGTTGTGCCATGCTTGATAGCAACACTTGCAGCCTTGCCAACGACTTCACCCATCATTCCACATGTTTTCATAACGCGCACAGTCCCCAAGGCCTGATGCGTTACGGACACACATCGTCCAGCCATAAAAAGATTGCTGATATCTTTTGAGTAAAAACATCGATAGGGAACAGGATATCCATAACTACGATCAACACGACGATCATGAACAGCAATTGAGATAAATGGGTTGTCTGGAAACTTCTTGGCGTATTCTTGTTTTGGATAATGCAAATCAATTGACCATGTCGATGGCACACACCCATCAGAAAACTGATGCTTCTCAACGATATCTTCCTGACGGAGCACAACATCACCAAGGATTCGTCGGCTCTCACGAGGTCCGCCAATGTATGCCACCCATGTCAACACAGCATTTTTGTGCTCTTCGGAACCGTCACCATTCTTCATGGCATTGAACGCTCCAAATACTGCCCGAAGATTCCAGTCACGAATACCTTCCGCATCAGCAAGTGGATCTTTATCAAAACCACTTTCCCAGAACCATTGCCCATGATGGTCGCGCGGATAGGGAAAATCTGTCATGGTCAGTGGTAAGGCCCATGGAGTTTCGGGGTATGGATGCTCCGTAGCGCTTTCCGCCCATGCCCACATATTGCTCATGCCCATTCTTCCCTTTGGTTCCATCACGGTTTCTGCACCTGCAAGAAAACCTACTGTGGCATGTCCTGTTGCATCACAAAACAATGCACCTGTAAATCTTAGTTCGTGGCTGGTTCGAGTATCAAAACAGTTGATCGCAGTGATTGTCTGGCCATCGCACTCAACTGCAAAGGCATGTGTGTTGAGAAAAAGATCGATATTTGATTCTGAGCGGATCAGCTTTTCTTTCTTGTTATCTCCAAACTCTTCATACGTTCCAGGGCTCTTTTTTGCATGGTCACAAAACTCCTCAATGATCTCTCCGATCCTTGGATAGTTTCCACGACGAATGAGCCCTTTCGCCCATACACGTACTTCACTTGACCCATTGCCTCCAAGTACAGGTCGGTCTTGGATTAATGCAACTTTGAGTCCCATGCGAGCAGCAGATATCGCTGAACCCATGCCCGCATATCCTCCGCCAACCACGACAAGATCATATGGACCTTTGGAGTCTGGCTTGCTGTGAAGACCCAACATCGTCCGTCGCCAGTCTGCAAGAATACCTGAGTCATTTGGCGGAACTACATCACTTGTAGAAAAAACTATGCAATCGCAGCGGCCATTAAAACCTGTGAGATCATGAAGTGTTACAGTAGCCTCGCCAGCAGGCACATGCACAACACCCCCACGCTGCCAACCCCACTCTCTTCCTTTGGTACCAAATATTTCACGAATCGGGTTTCCATTGATACATACCTGAAATCTTCCTGGTGTCCCAGGAGCATCCCAACGTGCAACCCAGTCTTTTGTTCGGACAAAGATGTGATACTCCCCACTTTCAGGAAACACCACTTTCGTCGAAGCATCTGACACAGGGCGACCAAGACCATGGGCAAGCATGTATGGTGAGCCCATTTGACGAATAAATTGTGTGTCGAGTTTCCAGCCACCGGGATCATCAAAACTCTCGGCTTCCACCAAAACAGTGGCCGCAACGCTGGAAATGCCCCATAGCCCAATCAGAGTAAACAAAACACCTACGCAGAACCGTAAACTATTCGTCATCGTGACGTTCTCCCGAGGGCCCTCTTTCAATCGCATATTGTGCGTATCGTACACCCATATAGCAAACAAAGTAACGACAATAATCACTCAAACGAATAACTCTTAATGTACAAGATGATAGCCTAAGCAAAATAGTTATTTCACAATTGCCTTTTCTATAGAGGCTTTTTCGAACTCTCATTGATGGCTTAATAACGTGGCTTCAAGTTTTGAAATCAGGAATCTTCGTGGAACCCGTAATCCTATTTCCTTGGAGCACCCAGTTGCCGTCTGGGATGAACTAGAAATTTCTTCAGCAGGATGCTCCATTCCAACACGAGTAATGATTCTTGCTGGAAGTGAGTGCCGTTTTACGTGTTCCATGTGTGATCTCTGGAAAAATACGCTTCGTGAAGCAACACCGCCTGGAGCTATTCCTCAACAAATTCAACATGGACTGCACGTCTCCTCTGAACTCAAACCCACATGGATCAAACTCTACAACGGAAGTAATTTTTTTGATGCACGCTGTGTGCCATCAGAAGACCTTCCTCTTATTGCTCAATTAATTTCTCCATTTGATCGCATTGTTGTAGAAAATCATCCATCCCTTACAACTTCGGTGATTAAGGAATTTCGTGATGCGTGCTCTGGTCAACTTGAAGTAGCGATGGGACTGGAAACCATCCATCCAACTGCACTAAAAAATCTCAATAAGAAAATGACTGCTGATGATTTTGCAAAAGCATCTACCTTACTGAGAACATGGAATATTGATGTGCGGGCATTTATTCTGCTCGGCGTGCCAGGCCTCTCAAAAGAGGACGCCTTAGTATCCGCAATCGAATCCACCGCATTTGCAGTGACATGTGGCGTACGGCATGTCAGCATTGTGCCTTTACGGTCAGGAAATGGTTATGTTGAAAGTACTCTGAACGAAAAACACAACTGTGTTCCGGACGCTCGGCAAGTTGAATTGTGTGCTGAGACTGTTCTAAACCAATTCAATAACTCTGATGTTGTTGTTACCGTTGATTTATGGGACTTCACGACATTGGAGGGCACGTGTGACATCTGCCAACCACGTCGACTGCAACGCTTACAAACCATGAACCTCACCCAAGACTCACTACCAGCAACTTCATCATCGTGTGCGTGTGATCTATGAAACAATATGACGTCCTAATTCTTGGGAGCAGCTTTTCTGGCAGTATTCTCGGCTGGATTCTCGCTGCTCAGGGCATGCGTGTGTTCATGCTTGATCGTCACACTCACCCCCGTTTCAGTATTGGTGAATCCAGCACGCCAGTAGCTGACATTGTGATTGCTGACCTCGCCAAACGGTATGCCCTTCCGCAGCTTGCATCATTGTCAATGTATGGAAGATGGAAACAAGAATTACCTCACCTAGTCTGTGGAAAGAAGCGTGGGTTTTCATACTTCAAACATCGCAAAGGCGAGTGTTACGGTCATTCCTGTGGTAAAGATTCACTTCTTGTAGCTGCTAGCGCATGCGATGCAGAAAGCGATACACACTGGCTTCGCTCAGATGTTGACACATATCTTTTCAGACAGAGCTGTGACGCTGGCGTTCATGCAATCGAAAACTGCCATGTCAATCAGATTGTGCGAGAGAACAACGGGTGGCGTGTAAGCTGGCGACACACTGGCACAGATCAATACCAAAACGATTGTGCTCGAATCATCATTGATGCAACTGGTCATGGTGGGCTGATGGGGGACAAACTTGGCCTTTCCCGTCTTGATAAGACATTGTCGACGACTACATCTGCCTTGTACGGGCACTTCCGTGGAGTAGAGAGCTGGGATGCACGACAACTTGCTAATGGTGACTCATCAACAATCGACCCCTTTCGTTCAGATGACGCCGCTCAGCATCATCTAATCGATGACGGCTGGGTCTGGCTCCTACGATTTGATGACGGTCGAACCAGTATCGGACTTGTAGAAAACCGTCAGGTGAATATTAATCATGATCTTGAAGGGTATTGGAAAAATCGACTGCAATGCTATCCGTCTTTATGGTCGCTCTTCGAGAACTGCCAAGCCATTCCTCAACTCTATCAAACTGGATCACTTCAGCGACTTTGGTCAGAAAGTTCTGGGCCGGGCTGGGCTATGCTGCCAACAACAAGTGGCTTTATCGATCCATTGCACAGCACCGGAATTGCGCACAGCATCCATGGAGTGGCACGCCTGGCTTCACTCCTCTTGCATGATGAACATTCAACACCTGCTTGGGATCAGTACGGCCAAAACGTTATTGACGAAATCAGATTTATTGATCAGCTTGTCAGCGCTGCCTATGCAGCAATCAACCATTTTGAGCTTTTTTCCGCAGCGTCATCACTGTACTTCTTGGCAACAATCCAATTTGAGAAAAAGCTACTATCAGACGCGGCCTGTGAAGACACACGATTCCTCGCAGCAGATAACATCACCCTCCGCGAACGGCTCACGGAATCCTGCACACTCATTCATGCTTCAGTACAAGGCCACATATCGGAATCTTACTGCTTGAGTCAACTGCGACACAGTCTTTCTGACTTTGACCGCCTCGGCTTCTTTCAACTCTCAACAAAAAATCGTTTTGCTCACACTGCTCCACGCAAGCTATTCTCTGCCACATCCTGACTCCAAATATCATGAAAAATCTGTCGGTAAATCGATGGGTCATTTGGAAATAATGTCTCGAACGTACCTGTTGTGGCCACTCCTTCTTGAAATCTTCGTTTTTCAAAAATTGGTATGTCTATGGCCGTGAGCTGACGAATACCACGACGTATTATCTCACCTTTCAGAGCGTAGAGACGACTGTGATCCCAATCGGTAAGCTCAATAAAAGGAATACCTTCTGCAACCTCAATCACATTTGGTAATGCGTAGGGACTAAAGCCACGAAAGCCCAATGTTGTGGCAGGTGCATACGTTCGGACGTGACCACGGCTTTGGCCACCAGAATATGTGAGTGAGTGTTTGATTGCATCCACCCCCCAACCTTCTTGATACAGCATCAAATTATTGAGAACACTGCGCACGGTAAGTTCTGGATTCTCTTCAATCGGATAGTCCTTCAAGTTTTCGTCACCTCCATCCCCATCAATCAAATATCGCCATGATGGATAACGCTTTCTGATAGATCGACAGAGGGCCAGCGTCGCTGCAGCTGCCTGAACATCCAACGGCTTGTAATCCTCAATTGTTTGAATGGCGTCAGCTATATTTATTTCTGCTGGTGTAACCTTAATGACCTCAAGAAGATACTCCATATTCACTCGCTGTAAAAATTCTTTTGCCTGCAGTAGATCTGCTCCCTCCTCATGGATTGAAAGCGTAAAGGCCTTGAGACGCTGTGGTGATTCACCTCGGGCCATAAGGCTGTGATGGAGAAGAACAAGGAGTGAGCCACTATCAATGCCTCCAGAAAAAAATACTCCTATGGGCTCCTTTGCATTGAGTGTATCAAGCCAGTGATTGATCTCTTTTTGTAATACTGTCATGTAGTGCAAACCAATTTCATCTAAATCTGTTGACCATTTGTTTCTCTTTGGCGTAAAGAAGCGAGTGGTCGTTGGATTTGGATCGGGGCACCCCACAAGTGCTAATTCCGTCACATAATGTGCTGGTACCATTCTGGTATACGACGGATGAAACTGGTCGATGAGTCCTTCTTTCTCAAGAAATGCAGCAATCGCATCGATGCGATCTGCTGTAACAAGCATTGGTCCTTCTGCCTTTTTCGCAATAAAGTAACGAAGTGGCCTTCCTATGGATCGGGCCATACGAATCTGTTTTCCATTGCGGTGCACCAAAGCAAACTGACCATCTATTGCCCGAACAGCATGGGGTTGGCCTGTACCCACTCTTGCAAGGGCCTCTTCAACTGACATGTTTAGAATAATGTTGGCTGTTGGATCTAGAAGGTCAACGACTCGCTCAATCGGCTCAACATGGCTCACAATCAACACCTCCTCAAACACAAAATTCAGTGAATCCCTAAACTCTATTTACTTTGTGCAAAAACAAACTATTTGTTCACATATTCTAATAGAAAGTTCAACCATTTCTAAACACAGCACCTTTTTGAGTTACACTAATGATGTTGGGTCATCCCGTTTCTTGAGCTGATAGTGTCTATGGATCCTTCTGTCCTTTCTCCAACGTCATCAGTACAAAAACGAAGGCCTGCCGTTGGCCCACGATTACGCATACTCCTTACAGCTGTTTTCTCAATACTCGCTGTCCTTGGCGTCAATTCTGCATATCTTGGAACCATTACTTTTATTGAATGGCTCACTCTTGATACATGGCAAAGTTGGTTCTACCAGTGGATGTTTCTTGGTCATCTGGTTCTTGGAACAGTACTCCTTATTCCGTTTATTGTATTCGCGGTCATTCATATGGCTGCAACCAGACATCGCAAAAACCGGCGGGCTGTTCGTGTTGGTTACGCACTTTTTGGAACGTCGATACTTGCTCTTTTTTCAGGTGCTCTGCTTGTCGGACTACGCATCATCAACGCAGAAATACTCTTTCCCAACTCTACAAAGATTGTCTATTGGGCACATGTCGGAACACCACTCGGAGCGTGCTGGCTGTACTGGCTCCACCGTTTAGCTGGGCCTCGCATTCGCTGGCGCTTGGGCGCGGGCTACCTGTCAGTTGCAGCAATCACTGTGCTTTCGATTGTTATTGTTCATACTCAGGACCCTCGTCGTTGGCACGAAAAAGGTCCTGAACAAGGTGCACAATACTTTGAGCCGTCTGCAGCGCGAACAACAACGGGTAATTATATCCCGGCTGACACACTCATGATGGACGACTATTGCCGCCGATGCCACGCCGATACACATGCTCGTTGGGAAGGCAGTGCCCACCACTTTAGCTCATTCAATAATCCTCTCTATCTTGCAAGTGTCCGAGAAACACGTGACGTATCCTTCAGGCGGGACGGTGACCTTCAAGCTGCAAGATGGTGTGCGGGCTGTCATGATCCAGTACCTTTTTTTAGTGGTGCTTTTGACAACTTCGATTATGACGACGTCAATGACCTGACAGCTCATGCTGGTATTACCTGCACAACATGCCATGCCATTACGCATGTAAACAGTACTCAAGGAAACGCTGATTACACGATTGAAGAGCCTCTTCATTACCCTTTTGCAAAGAGCAACAATGAATGGCTTCAGTGGGTCAACGCCCAATTGGTAAAAGCAAAACCAGGAATGCATCGGAAAACATTCCTCAAGGATTTTCACAGGAGTGCTGAGTTCTGCTCGGTTTGTCACAAAGTGAGTATTCCTGGTGAACTCAATCACTACAAGGATTTTCTCCGAGGCCAGAATCACTACGATTCCTTCCTTTTATCGGGTGTATCCGGGCACGGAGCCCGGAGTTTCTATTACCCAGCAAACGCTAGTACAAGCTGTAATACCTGCCATATGCCATTGACTCAGTCGTCAGACTTTGGTGCACGCATTCGTGATTCCCTCACGTATCCAACTATTCATGATCACCTTTTTCTTGGAGCCAACACGGGGGTTCCATCACTTCTTGGGCGGCCTGAACTCGTTGCTGACCATCAGGAATTCCTTAAGGAGATCACCCGAGTCGATGTGTTTGGCATCCGAACAGGATCAGCAAACGATGCCCCATTGATTGCTCCACTTCGACCAACTATTCCATCACTCAAATCCGGTCAGGACTATATTCTCGAAACAGTCATTCGCACACTTACCCTCGGTCATCACCTCACACAAGGAACAACCGATTCAAATGAGATCTGGTTAGATGTAGAAGTTGTCCACAATGGTCAGATCATTGGACGGAGCGGAGCGCTGGACCCCACCAAAGGAAATGCTGTCGACCCTTGGGCGCATTATGTCAACGTATTTATGTTAGATCGAAATGGGAAACGAATCGATCGTCGAAACGTACAAGATATTTTTGTACCTCTCTACAACCACCAGATACCACCAGGTGCTGCTTGGACAGTTCACTACGGCCTGACGCTCCCCGAAGGAATTACAGGAGCAATGACTATCCGAGTAAAACTCCAATATCGGAAATTTGACTCAACATTTCTTGAATTCGCAGCACAAAATACGCGGCCTGCTGATCCGGTTCAATTCAATCAGCAGGGAGATGCTCCGTACTCAAACCATCTTCCGATTACCACGCTTGCTGAGGACACCATCACGTTTACCATACTGCCCCCCACCCACACTGATGCTGATGCACATGCCGACAATAAAACAGATCCAAAAGAAACACACATTGACACATGGGAACGATGGAATGACTTTGGAATTGGACTTTTACTGAAGGGGAAAGCTGAATTGAGACAGGCCGAAGAGGCCTTTCATCGTGTTGAAGCCCTTGATCGTTTTGATGGCCCAATGAATCTTGCTCGTGTATATCTTGCTGAAGGTCGAATTGATGAAGCTGCTGACGCTCTTGCCAGAGCAGAATCATATCGCTCTCCTTCTGCACCTCCTTGGACTTTGGCATGGCTATCTGGACAAGTGAATCGCCAGCAAGGCAATCTTGAACAAGCAGAGTCTAACTTTCGAAGCGTTTTAGAAGATCAAACATCAGACATGCGTGCTCGTGGTTTTGACTTTAGTCTTGATTATGAGGTGCGAAACCTTTTGGCCCTTACCCTCTATGATCGTTCACGAAGACTTCGAAGCCCTTCCGCTCGTCAAGAGAAACAACAGTTGCTTCGACAAGCCGCACAAGAATTTGAAAAGACAATTACTGTCGATTCTGAAAATGTCATGGCCCACTACAATCTTTCACAAATCTACAGTGAACTTGGCAATGAGGATGCCGCAACCCACCATCGGGCACTCCACAGTAAGTACAAACGAGATGACAATGCATCTGATCGGGCGGTACAGCTTGCACGTGAACGGTATCCTGCAGCGAATCATGCTTCTGAAGCCATTGCCATCTACCCCCTCCAACGAGAAGGAGCCCCCGGTTTCTCAAACTCTGATATCCTTGAAATTCTGCCAGCCAATGAACCCTGATACAGGACACTCAATAGTATAAAGGTCCTGAGCATGTGCCCCCAAGACAAAACACCTACTCACTCGGCAACTCACTCAACCGATTCAGATGATCAGATTATTGGTGTTGCCTTTCGGGCCTCACTCCTTGTGATTTTGACGGTGATCGTCATAGCAAGCCTTGCGTGGTGGTATCTTCAGCCGCAACCTGAAACGCCAGACATCAAGTCAACACCTATTCTTCTTCCTCACCGACGCGAGGTACCAAACGTACGTATTCCGAATGTTCCGTTCCTTGATATCACCGCTGAAGCGGGCATCGATTTTGTCCATGAGAATGGTGCTGCTGGTGAAAAGCTTTTACCAGAAACAATGGGAGGCGGCTGTGGTTTTTTGGATATTGATCATGACGGTGATCAAGACATTATCCTTGTTAATGGATCGCAGTGGCCTTGGGACACCAACACTGGCTCAAAGAGCTCCCTTGTAAACATTTATCTCAACGACGGTACTGGTCGATTCAAAAATACCACCGAGGGGAGTGGTCTGGATGTTTCTGGATACGGCACCGGCCTCGCGTGCGCAGACATTGATGGAGATGGGCACACAGATCTTTTTATTTCATGCGTTGGGCCGGACCGTCTCTATCGTAATCTCGGCAACCTGCAGTTTGAAGATATCACTGAAAAGGCTGGGGTGTCTGGCCCACAGGACACGTGGAGTACAAGCTGTGGTTTTATCGATATCAATAATGATGATGATCTCGATTTATTCGTATGCTCATACGTAGAGTGGTCGCGTGACTCTGATCGAAGTCAAGACTTTCGGCTTGTCGGAGGTGAACGGGCATATGGACGCCCTCAAAATTTTGCTGGTACATTTGCTCGCCTCTACCTCAATAACGGCAGTGGCACCTTTACAGATATCTCACAGCCAGCTGGTATTCAGATTCGAAATCCAGCCACCAACAATCCGTTGGCAAAGTCTCTTGGAGTCACTTTTGAAGACTTTGATGACGACGGATGGATGGATATTATTGTTGCAAACGACACCGTTCAGAACTTTCTTTTCCACAACAAACAAGATGGCACCTTCGAAGAAATTGGCGGTCTGGCCGGGGTTGCTTTTGATATTGAAGGAAAAGCCCGAGGTGCCATGGGTATTGACGTCTCTCACTTTCGCAATGATCGTGATATTGGGATTCTCATTGGCAACTTTGCCAATGAGATGACTGCGTTATACGTATCAGGTGGCGAACAACTCCAATTTCGTGATGATGCAATTCTCAATGGCCTTGGCCCACCGACTCGGCTGGAACTAACATTTGGTGTTGCTTTTGTAGATATCGATCTTGATGGACGACTTGATGTGATTTCAGCAAATGGACATTTAGAGGAAGATATTAATCGAGTTCAAAAAACACAGACTTATCAACAACCTCCGCGTCTGTACTGGAACTGTGGTATTGAGCATACAACTGAATTTCTACCAGTCCCGGCCTCACATACGGGAGAGGATTTTGCGAGGCCGATGGTTGGGCGCAGCCTTGCAATCGCTGATATTGATAACGATGGAGATGTGGACGTATTGCTTACGGCAAGCGGGGGGTCACCAAGGTTACTCCGCAACGACCAACACACTGGACATCATTGGATTCGACTCAAGCTATCGGACAACAGTAATAATCAGGGTGCCATCGGCGCAAAAGTGGTACTCACTCGCGAGAAGAACGATGGATCAATGGAGGTCCAGACCCGTCGCGTCAATCCAACGCGCGGCTATCAATCTCAGAGTGAACTGCCTGTCACATTTGGTCTCGGCGAAAATAAAGATACCGGCACCATCACGATCTATTGGCAAAATGGTGATGTCTCTACACACACTCAACTGATAGCCGATCATGTCCATGTGATACAGCGAGAAAACGCTTTAGATACTTCTGCTTCCGACTAGTCAGATCGCATCAATATCGCTTGCACTGACCGGCCTTATATCCCTACTTCTTCACGTGTTGATATCGCGACTGCTTCTTGGCTTCTACTGTTACACGTTTTGAAATCTGTTTCGCACTCACATCTGCGGCACTTATATCTTCATTCATTTCAACAACCACTGCACATACACAAGACAGCGGATTGTTTAACACATGCGTATCCCCCGGATACTCCTTTTGTCGGCACGTGTTACTTCATTGAACACCGTGCACAGCTTGACGTTGAATGGTTCGCCAAAAACCATCACTCTGTCGGCGGGTCTGAAAACGATCGTTGATTCTTTGTATTGCCTCTGATTCATGTGGGTTGTCATCCATTAACGGTGGATATTGATTCATACCACGAAACGGAAATGGTTCCGTTGTTTGGCCCTCCACTGTTGCAAGATTTGCATCTTTATCCCAACCAACACTTGAGAGAATAAAATCTCGCTTCCAGCCTGGAGGGCAGGGGGTACCTGTATCAAAAACGAGCGTCATCTCATCGCCAGCCCCCATAATGACTAACTGATCATCTGATGTTTCGATCAACGTTCGCACATCACCATAGCGCGTAAAGTTGCCCAACATGGGGGGCCATTTTTCGTTCGTTGATATGGTGTGATAGTCAAATCGCTCTGGACCATCTGAACCATCACGAATCACACGCGAAAAACCTCGATAGTGGAGATCGGCCGACACGAGCGGCAATTCTTCAAGTTGAAATTCGTCTGACTCCTTCCCCACTGAGAAAAAAGCCTGATCCCAGCGGATATCCATACTTGTCTCGATTCGTACCCGAGGATCTTCCTCCTTAAGAAAACCGGTAAGGTCAACAACAATTGTTTTTGTTTTTCCACCTGGAAAACCCATAAACGGGATAACTGTTTTCCATTTTCCTTTTCCATCCGGAATAGAAACAGACGGTGGATGAGGAACTCCAAGAGCCGGATCACGATCAAGTGCAAGATTGATGCCCACTGTTGTCGGAAAAGTCCAACCGGTCAAAAACAGTTTTATGCTGTCTTTCGGCTCAAATACGACTGACCCCAAATCAAGCTCGACTGCATGTAGCTCAAGCAGCCCCTGCCGCCGTTGGCGTTCTCGATTCGGGGGATATTTTTCATCCTGTTGAAGAAGTTCGTTCAAAATATCATGGCCACGATCATCCTTTGCTGCAACAGGCCAGACCGGGGAACGAACAGTATGAATGCCAAAAGCAGCAATCGCTGCTGGACCGACTTTCTCATTTGAGAAAATTTCTACTCCGTGAGGATGGTCAACGGCTGTGAGTTTCACAGAATCAAAATACGCTGCCTCCCACAGTTCTTCAGTAACTTGAAGCACATACGCATCGTTAAGTGGAGCGAGTTTCGATCCTGATATTTTGAGATGCTCCCATGATCTAAATGGCATAAGCTTATTTTCTCGATACTGTAGTCCTATGGGAGCCGCCCACAGAAGGTCTGTAACAAAAACATTGTGAGATCCATTCCATACATACAGGTATGGACAAGATCCAAGAAGAACCTGCTGCTCACACACAACAATATCAACAGGTGGAGAAACGATGTTTTGTGGTACACCATTCAGCCAAACGACACGAACGACATCAGCAGTCTCTCGATGTCCAAGACCAAGATGTGTGACTCGCCTTTGCACGTTATGTAGTTGGCTCAAGTCACCTGCACGAATTTCAACTCGACTACCGAGTCCATTCGCATTGACCCGGCCACTTGGTGCAAAACCTTCTCCCTTAACTTGCTGGGCCTCCAACGCAATATCAATCCAATGATTCGTATTGCCGCCCTGATTCCTGAACATGGCAATGCCTGCACCACCCAGCGCCATGATATCAATATCTCCATCACGATCGAGATCGCCTACATCGAATGTTTTCATGGACTCGTTCGGCCAAACACTGCTGAGTAAGTCATTTGCAGATTCATCTGTGAAATGAAATCCACCATTTGAAAGACCCCTTGCTGTCGTCACTGAGTCTGGATGTCTGATAAGCAAATCAATGATTCCATCATTGTCATAGTCAAAACTTCCAAGATCTAAAACAGGTTCCTCATTGATGCTGATCATCTTTCGGGCACTCATGGGTGTTTCCTGAGATCCCTGAGAAAGAAAGCAGCTCAGACCTGTCGTTCCTCCAACGACAACGTCCCAGTCAAAATCCATATTTACATCTATCACTTCAACAGAACCCGCTTCACCAGCAACTGGTGAAAGACTATGAAAGCGAAACTGGCCATGACGTAAATTTTCGAACCAACCAACTGCATTTTTTCCGAGCACTATAAGATCGATATCCACATCATGGTCAAAATCAACTGATTCAATTTCTTGCAACGAACCAAGTCTGCGCGTACTGCCTTTGAATGCTTCCCTGCGAAAGCCTGCACTCCCCAGACTTGTAAAAACCTGTAATTCATCTTCTGTGCCGATTACCAGATCGATGAATCCATCGGCATCAAGATCAACTGGACAAACGGATGTGACAGCGTCTTGCTCAGGCACAGGAAAGTCAAACGGCTGAAGGACACGCCCCTCACCCTCGTGGTAGATATTTTCAAGACATGTAATTCCAGAAGCACCAAAAACGACCAGATCGAGATCCGCTGCCGGGCAGTTTTTGCTCACATTCTGCGAGCGAGATTGTTGTTGCTCTTCTTCTCTTGGTGAAGGAAATACTGACTGTACGGCGCGCCTTGCCTCATCAAAATCAAGGTCCAGATCCACTGCAATCGCACCAACCGTTCCCTCTGGCAGGACAGACTCACAGAGCATCTGCCAACCTTCATTGTGCTGACTCCACACCACTAACTTTGAATCAAACACAGTAATCAGATCAAGAGAACCATCAAGATTCATATCTTCGAGAAGACATGTTTTCGAGTCTCCAATATCATTGATCGATAGTTCTTCATTGAAGTCAAACTGAACAGCAATTGCTGCATGATCAATAGACTCACTCAGTTCATACTGTTTCAGCATCGATTCACCAAATGGTTCACATACAAACTCCAATGGATGAGGGCTCACTCTTCGACGATCCAACTCACTTTGGGGGGTGAGTACATTTGCGATTCCAAAAAGGCGAGCAGATACTCGTGACCACTGTCCTTCTTCTGCTGCTTGAATAGACTCGCTGAGAAATACACGAAGATCGATTTTGGTGAAGGTCTTGATTGTTTTTGAATAGGGTGCGATGGCATGCCAACATGATTCAATCTGCTCTGGCAACTCGATATGATCTGCATAGTATTCTGGATCCTTTGCGATCACCCGCATCCATTCAATATGAAGCCAGATATTTGATGGTGCGATTTGGATTGCTTGATCCAACGTCTCTAGCTTTTCCACCAACTGATGTTCGCCCATCTCCTGTGCCCGCCATAATCCGT